>JAAYEM010000057.1 GCA_012728725.1 Tissierellia bacterium
TAAATGGAATCTATCAGAAACCTGCTTTGCTTTTGGCAGGGCCTCCCCTATGGCAGATGCATATGTAATGGATCCGTCTCTACTAACTAGTTTTATCTGGGGATATCTTTTTAACCATTCCATCAAGTCATTTTTGTTTTTACTTGGTAGTATTTCCAGTACTGTCCTTTGGTCCAAATCGCATATTAATGTGCAATAGTCCTTGCCTTTTCTAAAAGCAAAATCATCTACTCCAATATTGGTAACGGTTTCATCTATTTTACTAAAATTATCTGACAACCTTCTTAGGATACGTATTACTGTATCGTGAGAAATATTGATTCCAAGTTTATTCATGATTTTAGAAATTTTTCTGCACTGGTTGAAAGACCTAGTATCTTGATTATTTCTATGATATGGTTAGGTAATCTTGAATAAGAGTCTATAAATGTAAATCTTTCTGTGAAAATCTCTTGACTACAGGATAGTTCCTTACATTTACATTTTCTAGCTATTAATGTAATTTCCTGAGATAATCCATCTAATGAGCCATTAAATATTTTTCTAGTATATTTTGAATGAATCTTATTAGAAACTTTGCCACAATTAGGACATTTACAATATACTTTAGTGCTTTCTGCTATGATGAATAGCTTATTGTTTTCTTTAAACTGATGTAATATTCTAAGATCTTCCATGTTTGTTCCCCTCTAATACAATTGTCATGTTTGAATTATATAAAAGGGGATATGCAAAAGTCATTGAGCAATATTTTCTATTTTTTTCTTTACCAAATATGCAAGAGAACCAGTTTTCGGTTGACAAATACAAGCAGTACTCATAGTAAGTACTGTTGTGGTTGCGCTACTGATAGCCAAGAATTAGAAGAAGTAGTTTAAGAAACTGGTGAAGTAACAGAAAAAGGTAATGATGAGGTTCCAATATTTAGAATTAGGATGGAATAACGAACTACATACTGGCAATATGCATTTAGCTTTTGAAAAACCAGAATTATTTGAGAACAATCCTATTCATCTAAGGCCATTTAGTGATCAGCAATTGGAGCTAGTAAAAGATGGTGAAGTAATAGCCACTTTTGAATTCACATTGGTTAAGGGGGCATCATAATCAATAACACTTATGACCTAGGGCCATATGGATATAGACTTAGATCTAGTACATCTTATATGATGGCAGCAGACCAGGGATTAGACGTTAGAATTCTTTGTCCAGTCCAAAGTGATGGTGTTGCTATAGTAGCCGATATAGATGCAGAGCATGATACTTTTGAAGAACTAGTTGAACATGCTAAAAATACAGAAATACCAATAAAGGCTGGTTATCTTTTTGTCGTATCTAGCCCTAGAATAGTTCTAGAATATGCTCTAAGAGATGTAGGCTTAAAGGTAACAGAGGACAGTTCTGATTTTGAAGCAGACGTCCTAATGGGAGATTTAAAGGGATTAAGCAACCTAATTCCATCGTTAAGTTCAGGGCAAGTTGAGTTATGGGCTGGTCCTGTTCCTCATCCTCAAAATGCTGAAGCCCAAGGTATCGGTAAAATAATTGCAATCCTAGATGAATTACCATGTGGAAAGTGGGTTGATTTTTCATGCTGCACCATGAATGTTCATAATGATGTAATAACTAACTATCCAGAAGTAGTTGAAGCTCTGGTCCAAGCTACTACAGATATTCACAATTTTGCCCAAAATGAAAGGGAGGAAACAGCTGATATCCTAACTGGATTTTTGGGATTTGATAAGGAAGTATTATTAAAGAATAATACAACATATTCCACCGAGGCAACTGAAAACTTTAAAAATGGTATGGGATTCTATTATGAAGCTATGACTGAAATGGGTAAGTTTACAGGAGAATTTTCAGGAAAAGATTTTGATGAGATTAAAGATAGAGTATTTGACTTTTCTTTTGTAGAAAAGGTATACAGTAACTAGATTATAGTTTTGGGGAATCAAAGTATTTGGATAATTGTCCAAATACTTTGATTCCAATATGGAAGAAAGTAAAAGTGTAAAGTTTTATGTTATAGAGGTTGATCAATATGTTGGAAAACAAACTAAAAGAATGATTTCTTTCGTGTCACCAGCCATTATTCCTATACTATTTATAATTTTGGGGGAATATTTTACAATAAAAGTTGGTAATAATGTTATACTTCCACGAGTAACAACTGTTGCTACACATTTTATAAATATAAATGCGGATGTAATAGGCATAGGCACTATCCCAAAGAATATTTTATATAGCTTAGTAAGAGTTTTTATTGGATACATTTTAGCCATTATTGCAGGACTACCTTTGGGTTTGATAATGAGGTATTCACAAAGGGCTAAAGGAGCCTTAAACCTATTTATAAGCTTATTTCAACCGGTACAAGCAATTGCATGGAGAACTTTAGTATTAGGTTGGTTTGGTATAATGAGTATTGTTACCATATTTAACTTAGACTATGGACCAACTTATGCTATTATGGACAATTTCAAGATATCTATGATTTTTTTATATTCCTAAATGCCTTTTTCCTAATTTGGGGCAACACCATATTTGGAGTTACCAATGTTCAAGAGGTATTAGTGGAAAGTGCATAAGTTTTAGGTGCATCAAAAAAAGATATATTCTTCCATGTATTATTGCCTGGTGCAGGCCCTATTATTGTAAATGGATTAAAATTTGTATTAATAGCTTCTTGGAGTTGCTTAGTTGCTGCAGAGATGCTTCTAGGAAGTATGAGTGGGCTTGGTTACTTGATATCCCATGCATATGAGCTTGTCAGGATGGATATAATTGTGGCAGGAATAATATGATAGGAGTTATTGGTGCACTATTTGATGGGATATATGGCTATATATCCAACAAGTGTTCCTCATGGCAAAGGTTAGTAAGGTGATATTGATGAATAATATAGCTTTTGAACTCAATAATATTGGAAAAGTTTATAACGAAAATGAAACAAATGAATTGATAGTTATAAAGAATTTAAATCTGGAGATCAAAGAAAATGAATTTCTATGTATAGTAGGACCTTCTGGATGCGGGAAATCTACCTTGTTAAGAATTTTAGCAGGCTTAGAACTACCAACGGAAGGAGAAATATTTTATAGGGGTAAAGTTTTAAATAAGCCAACCAAGGATATCGGCATGGTATTCCAAAATTACTCTCTTATGCCTTGGTTGACTGTTGAAGAAAACATTGCCTTAGGCCTAAAATTTCAAAGAATACCTAAGGAAAAATAGAAGGAAACGGTTAATGAATATTTAGAGATGATAGGTTTGACTAAATTTAGAAATTTAAAACCATATGAGCTATCCGGTGGTATGCAACAAAGAGTTGCAATTGCAAGATTTCTTGCCAATAATCCGGATGTATTATTAATGGATGAACCCTTTAGTGTTTTAGATGCCTATTCCAGGATACAATTGTAAAAAGAACTATTAAGAATTTGAGAAAAACATAAAAAACAATTGTATTCGCAACCTATAGTGTTGATGAAGCAGTATATTTAGCAGATAGAATAATTCTAATGAGCAAAAACAGTGGAAGCATTGAAGTGGATGTTCAAGTGTATATTCCGAGGATAAGGGATAGGGCAAACCCAAGATATGCTGAATTAAATCAGCAATTATTAAATGCCCAGAGGAGTTGAACAATAAGGGTGAGTGAATTATAAGCATGGTTGATTGCCATGCTTTTTTATTTGAATAAGCTTTGGGGGAGAAGCTTTAACCTATAGCTCAAAAACATTTTATATCTTGCAATATTCTTAATTTATTACTATAATAGTATTAATTTTCATTAGACTAAAGTAGAAAAGGACGATGGCATATGATAGTAGAAAAAAGCATTCATTATAAAGTAAAACAAGGTATAGTGGTAGCATTACCTATAATAATAGGCTATTTTCCCATAGCCATGGCTTTTGGCCTTATGGCCAAGAATACTTCCATATCCTTTCTTGATACAAGTTTATTTTCCATGATGGTTTTTGCAGGAGCCAGCCAATTCATGGCCTTGGATTTAATAGGAGCAGGGGTAACCTGGGCTAATATAATCCTTGCAACCTTTTTATTAAACCTAAGGCATCTGATGATGACTGCCTCCTTGGCGGTGGAATTTAAAAGTATTCCTAAAAAGTTTTTACCCCTAATAGGGTTTGGAATTACTGATGAAACCTTTTCAGTAATTTCCTTTAATAAGGATAAAATTAGTACCTCCTTTGTACTGGTATTAAATTTTTTATCCTATAGTTCCTGGGTTATAGGGACTATGGTGGGATATATAGTAGGAGAGATAATTCCTGCCCCACTACAGACAAGCTTGAGTATAGGACTGTATGCCATGTTTGCAGCCCTATTATTCCCTGAGATAAATAAATCAAAAAATATATTCTTTTTATCCATAATATCGGCAATTGTGTATATTATTTTGTTTTATTCCAATCTATTCACATCCGGTTGGGATATTATATTAGGAATAATTATATCATCAGCCTTAGGAGTAGTGTTTTTCATTAATAGCAGTAAGGAGAGGGAAAAATGAGAACTTATATTCCATTGATAATAGGTATGGGTTTGGCTACTTATTTACCCAGATTAATTCCACTAGTGGCATTAAGTGATAGAAAAATAGATGATAGGGTCAGGGAATTTCTGTACTATATTCCCTATACATCTTTGAGCATATTGATAATTAGAGGTATAATAACAGCAGATAGCAATATGAAAATAGCAACCATAGCTGGTATAGCAATTGCTGGCATTTTATCTTATAAGAAGGGAAATTTAGTATTATCTGTATTAAGTGGGATACTACTTTCATTTTTGATCATTAATATGTCAATTTAATAAGGATTATGTTTGGAAGCATAAATTTATATCTCCTAGTTGAGGTGAAATGATGGAAGGATTTATAGATAAATTAAGGTCTAGGATATTTCTTTTTGTTATAATACTTGTTCTAACCCTAGGGGGCTGTACAGATGGTGCCATTGTCACAGAACCGGAGATTGTAGCAGAGCCAGAGATTGTGACAGAACTGGAAAATGAAGCCACAGAGACTATAGATGGATTGCCAAATGAATCAGTAGAGCCACCTACTGAGTTTGTAGATGAAGAGGATTTAGCTAATGAAAGACAGAGGGAAAAAATTGAGGCTAATATTAAGGAGTGGTTTTTAGGGGAAAAGCTTCATAAGTATGTGGGAAATAATCGGGACTATGATTGGTATATTGATCAGGGATTAACTGGTGAGCATAGCAATGATAATTGTGGCCCAGCCTCTGCCGTAATGGCCATGAAGTGGATAGATGAGGATTTTATGGGGACTGCAGAGGAGGCCCGCCAACAGTTTATTCCAGAAGGGGGCTGGTGGTTTACCAGTACCATTGCAGAATATTTTGATTCACATGGCCTAGATTATTCCTATTGGGATTTTGACCTAGAGGATAAAGCTAGAGGGATTGAAGATCTGAAAGGATTGATTGAATCTGGTAATATTGTGTTACTATGTGTAGATATAGGCTATGTGTCCTATGAATATGAGGAAGGCCTTCGTATTAATCGATTTTATGGCTATGATGATGGACATTTTATAATTGTTAAGGGCTATGTAGAGGTTGATGACAGGACTTATTTTGAAGTATATGATTCTAATAATTGGGAGATGACCTATGAGGATGGTTCTCCCCTTGGCAAGGATCGCTATTATGATGCTGAAGAGTTAATGGATGCCATTTATAATTGGTGGGGCCATGGATTTGTAATTTCAGGGAAATAAGTTGGTAAGTTGGAACCTGGCACCAATATTAGTCTAGATTAGGTGATAAGACATCTAATCTAGATTTTTAATTTTTTTGCAGTATTTTGATCATCTACTCCGTTATTATTGATGGTTGAAGCAAACTCAACAATAATTATTATTTTCGAGGTGGATTATGGTTAGGAACAATACAGTTTATATTTTACTTACCCATAGTGGCTCTTTACTGTCAAAGTGTATCAATATGTATACCAAGGAGCCCTATACCCATGTTTCAATAGCCTTGGATAAAAATCTAAAGGAACTATACAGTTTTGGTCGAATAAATCCATATAATCCAATATTTGGAGGATTTGTCAAGGAGGACATTGTCAATGGAACCTATTCTAGATTTCCAGAGACCAGATGTGCCTTTTATTCTTTAAGTTTAAATGATATTCAATATAAGCGACTAAAGAGGGAGTTAGATAAATTTAAGGCAAATGGAGATAAGTATGGATATAATCTTTTGGGATTATTTGGGATAATAATAAATATTCCAATAGAAAGAAAATATAATTACTTCTGTTCCCAGTTTGTAGCAACCCTGTTGAATAATAGTGGTATATATTTATTTAATAAGCCACCAGCCCTTGTTACACCTAAGGATTTTAGAAAATGTAGGAAATTAAAATTATTATATGAGGGCAGATTAAGAAGCTATTATAATAGGTTGGAAGTCTATTATCAAATTAATTAATTTTTTGCAGTACTTTTTATTATTTATTACGTTTATATTAATAGATAGGAAGGAGGGGAGGTATGGATTTAGACAAAGTACTTATAGAAGAGACTCTATCCGGTAATGAGGAGGCATTTGCAAAGATAGTGGATAAGTATAAAGGATATATATTTGCCATTATATTAAATTTTATAAAGGATTATAATGAGGCTGAAAATATAGCCCAGGAAGTCTTTTTGCAAATCTATATCTCCCTTCCCAATTATAAATACGATAATTTCAAAGGATGGATTGGAAGAATTGCAACTAATAAATCCATAGACTGGGTAAGGAAGAAGAATAGATTTAGGGAAGAGACTATCAAAGAGGCTGAAACCATGGAGGGAGAATACATAAGGGATTTTGTAAGCCCTGAGGATATTTTAATAGAGAAGGAAAATAAAGAGAAAATTTATAAAGTATGTAAAAGCATACCCCCTATATATGAAAATGTAATAGTCAAATTCTATTTTGAGGGGAAAAGCTATGAAGAGATTGCCAAGGAAGAAGGGACCACCACCAAGACCATAGCTTCCAGGCTATATAGGGGACGAAATATGTTAAGGGAGAAATGGAGGGAAGAAAATGAAACACTTTGATTATATGGAATGGGTATTTTACAAGGAAGGGGTTCTGTCCAGGGAAAAGCAGTTGGAAATGGAAGAACACCTATATACCTGTGATCAGTGTATGGACATTTTTCTCTCTCTCATAGATGAAAAAGAAGTGGAAAGGGCAGAAGAATCCTTATCTATAGATTTTACAAATAAGGTAATGAAGAGTATAGAAAATATAAAATATATACAAAGGCCTAAGCTTAAGAAAGGTAATGGAAGTTTTAAAGATATATTCATCTATTATGCAGCAGTGGCATCGGTGGCTATAGTTTTGACAGTGGGAGGATTTTATAGTGGGTTAGTAGATATGGTACCTAAAGTAGCTCAATCTACCAACATTAAGGAAAGTTCTAAATTCCCAAATAGGATAGCTGATATATCAGGAAAAATTGTGAATAGGACAACGGATTTTATTAATAATTTTGAAAGAATTAATATTAAGGAGGATTTAAGATGAGAGAAAAGAGTAAATTTGTAACCTTTATATTATCCTTTTTGCCAGGCCTATCCCATATGTATCTAGGCTTTGCCGATAGAGGTTTAATATTTTTAATGATTTTATTTGGAGTTGTAGTGGGTACATTAAGCCTTGCCTTTCTCATTAATGGTGAAATAGCCTTTATGTTAATTTTTGCCCTGCCATTAATATGGCTTGTGGCCCTATTGGATGCATTTTCATTGATGAGAAGATATAGATCCAATATAAGGGCAAATGGTGAGCAGGCAACAGAATATGTAAATGTAGATGAAATGAAAGAATCCAACAGAAAAACCATCACTTTAGCCCTATCCATAATTCCAGGTGCTGGACATATGTATCTAGGATTGCAGCAAAGAGGCTTAATTCTAATGGCAATCTTTTTATTCAGCATATTTTTCATGGGATGGTTAGGTTTAAGTTTATTATTATTCTTACTCCCCTTAATCTGGTTTTATAGTTTCTTTGATGCCTTCCATATTGTAAATGGCAAGGATTTGGAAGGGGAAGAACTTCCATTCATATTATCAAATATAAAGCAAAAATGGATAGGCTGGGGACTTATTGCATTAGGGATATTGACAATTATGGAAAGGATAATATATCCCCTAATTCCCTATTACATTAGAAACTACATGCAAACCTCCATAGTTTCTTTGATATTCATCATCGGGGGTATCAAGCTTTTAGCTAAAAGCAAAGAAGAGATCCAAAAAGAGGGTGAAGAAATATGCAAAGAAGACGAGTAGGAACTATTTCCATGGCAATCCTTTTAATTGGATTTGGAATTTTAATATTCATCTCCCAAATCAATAAGGTATCTGCAGTAGAATTGGGAATGAAATTTTGGCCAGCCATATTGTTTGTAATTGGGGGAGAAATACTCTGGTATAGCTATAGGTATAAAGGGGAAGATATTACTATAAAATATGATATATTTAGTATATTTATGGTACTGGTTATAGTTGGCATAAATCTACTTATATATGGACTTGTGGAAACGGGGGTTATGAATAGGATTAATATGATGATATCATCGGAGACCTTTAGGTATGAAATCCCCTATAAGCAGTGGGATATTGATGATGGGATTAATAGAATAGTAATAGATCCCCCCAATTATACCAATCTAACCATTAGAGCCCGGGAAGAAAATAAGATAATCTTTACTGGTGCTTTAGACATTACAGCGGATAGGGAAGAGAAGGCCAAAGAATTGTTAAATGATGAGTATATCAGGACTAATAGATCTGGAGATACCCTATATATTTCTTTGGCAGGTAGACAAGGACATGGTGATGGGATTAATAGTGTATATCCTCGCCATTTTACCTTAATAATACCAGGCAACAGGGAGGTTGAAATAAGTGGGGGAAATGATTTACAATTGCTTTTAGAGAATGTAGATAGAAATTGGGTTATAGACAGTGCTAATAAGACTAGGATTAGATTGGATAAAAGTATAGATGCTAAAATAATCACTTCTGTAGATAATAGGGACCAGCTCAAGGGGAATGTCCAATGGAACATATCAGGCAATAATGGGGAAGGAGATTCAAGGGTTAAGGGGGAACTGGTATATGGGGAAGGAAATAACAATATAAATATCTTCAATTCCCATGAAGTAGTGGTGGATGAAGTGGAATAGAAAATTTTATAAAAGAAATGGATTCTTGCAGCCTATGGCAAATAGTGATAGAATCATAATAAATACTCCTTTTGGAGAGGGTAGATGGGTTAGGAAGAAGTAAAAGGAATTATATATGCCAAAAAAGGAGCATCTATTATGACTGATTATTTAAAATCCAAGTATATATTTGAAGACAAGATATCCATTGGAGAAATTCCGGCTATCCTATTTAGGCCCCAGGAGTACTGGGATAAAATTCCTACAATAATCCTTTATCATGGCTGGAGTTCCAGTAAGGAATCTCAGAGGATGAGGGGTTTTATACTATCTTCTGTAGGATATCAGGTAGTAATTCCTGATGCTATATATCATGGGGATAGGAATCCACTACATACTTATGATTTAGATAATGCCAGGAAATATTTTTGGGATATTATATTTAATAACCTGGAGGAATCGGAAATTATAATTGATAAAATGATTTCAAAATATGATGCAGACCCAAATAGAATAGGGGTTATAGGCAACTCCATGGGTGGTTTTACAGCGGCAGGGATATTTACCCACAATCCTAGTCTGAAGGCTTTAGTGGTATTTAACGGTTCCTGTAGTTGGGAAATTTTTAATAAAAGGCATAAGGAACACTTTAAGTTAACTGATGGGGAAGAATTGGAAAGGTTTGAAGAAAGGGTAAAGAAGCTTGATCCCATAAACAATTTAAACCTATTAAAGGACAGGCCAATCCTTTTACTACATGGGGATAGTGATAGTTTGGTTCCTGTTGAAAGCCAGAGGATTTTTTATAGTAAAATTAAGCCCTTGTATGAAGATAAGGATAATATTAAATTTATTGAATACCACAATCTAAACCATTTTGTCACCACCAATATGATGGAGGAAAGTATAAATTGGTTGGGCAAATATTTATAGGGAGACTTGGTCTCCCTATATTACTAAGTGGATTTCATTTTCCGATGGATCAAATGTAATTATGTTACCAGCTTGGGAATTGACCTCATAGCCTAATCTTACCAGATTATCTACTGTTTTTAGCCTTTCTTTTTCATCAGGTAATTTTATGCTGTAGTATTTCATACCTACACTATCCTTAGAAGGGGCGGGAATCCCAATCCCATTCCATACATTAAAGGCTATATGATGGTGATAACCACCCGTCGAGGTAAAGATAGCCTGCCTGGGTATTTTAGAAACTACATTAAACCCTAATCCATCTACATAAAACCTTTCTGCTTCCTCTAAATCTGCTACATGGAGATGGATATGGCCTATTATGGTTTTAGGGTGAATGCTCTTAAACTCTTCACCTTTTCCTTCCTCAATAATACTTTCTAAATCTAGCCTCCTAGTTGGCATATCCAATTGATCATCTCTCCACTGCCAGCTACTAACTGGGGTATCTGCATATATTTCAATTCCATTATCATCTATATCCTGGAGGTAAATGGCTTCACTTATTCCATGGTGGGAAGCCCCTATTAGGGGATAGTTTAAATCCCTAATATGTTTTAGTATTTTTCCCAATTCCTTGCGACTGGGCATTAGCAATGCAAAATGGTACAATCCAGTTCTTCTCAATTCCTTAGGTTTAACATTTTCTGGTTCTTCTAAGGTTAGTATTGGATTTATACCGTCAGCACTTATTTCAACTTTTTTATTTTCTCTATTAATACTTTTAAACCCTAATATATTTTCGTAGAATTCAATGGATTTTTCAATATTACTTACCTTTAAAACCACATGGTTTACGTATTTATTTGGGCTTTCATGAAATTTTGACATACTTTTACCACCTTTATATATTTTAATCATATTATACCCAGCCAACTAATTGTTAAAAAATTTCTCCTTGACACTCCAACTATTATTTGTTAATTTTAAATAAAATTTTTATTGCAAAATTAATAGAATTTAGCTATATTTACGAAAGGATTATCTAACTTGTGGTATACTATTTATAACAATAAATCATAAGGAGGAGTTTGATTTGGAATTTGTTGGAGAAGGATTAACCTTTGACGATGTCCTATTGCTCCCTGGCAAATCTGAGGTATTGCCAAAGGAAACAAATTTACAGACTAAATTAACTAGAAGTATAACACTAAATATCCCACTAATGAGTGCAGGAATGGATACTGTAACTGAAGCTAGAATGGCAATAGCTATGGCTAGGGAAGGGGGAATTGGAATAATACACAAGAATATGAGCATTGAACAGCAGGCTTTAGAGGTAGATAAGGTTAAGAGGTCAGAGCATGGTATTATCACCGATCCCTTCCATCTAACCAAAGACCATATAGTTTCAGATGCTTTAGAATTGATGGAAAGGTACCATATATCTGGAGTACCCATTGTAGAAGAAGACGGTACTTTAGTTGGAATAATTACAAATAGGGATATTAGATTTGAAACGGATACTAGCAAAAAAATAGAGGATGTAATGACTAAAGATAATCTAGTCACTGGCACTAGAGATACTACCATGGATGAAGCCCTGGAGATAATGAAGAAACATAAAATTGAAAAATTACCCTTAGTAGATGAAAACTATAAATTAGCTGGTCTTATCACTATAAAGGATATTGAAAAAACCATTGAATACCCCAATTCAGCAAGGGATAGTTCAGGCAGACTTTTAGCAGGGGCTGCTGTAGGCATAACCCATGATATGCTGGATAGGGTGGCTGCCTTGGTAAATGCCAAAGTGGATGTGGTGGTAGTGGATACTGCCCATGGCCATTCAGTAGGGGTTATTGAAGCGGTAAAGAGGATCAAGATGGAATATCCTCGTCTCCAGTTAATAGCTGGAAATGTGGCAACGGCTGAAGCTACTATAGATCTAATTAAAGCTGGTGTAGATGCGGTTAAGGTTGGAATATGTCCAGGCTCCATTTGTACTACCAGGGTAGTTACAGGTGTTGGAGTGCCTCAAATAACCGCTATAATAGAATGTGCTAAGGCGGCTAAGGAGTATAACATTCCAGTTATAGCCGATGGAGGTATAAAATATTCAGGAGATATTACTAAGGCTTTAGCAGCAGGAGCTAATGTGGTAATGATAGGTTCATTGTTTGCTGGTACTGACGAAAGTCCAGGGGAAGAGGAATTATACGAAGGTAGAAGATTTAAGGTATATAGAGGTATGGGTTCATTAGGTGCTATGCATGCAGGCAGTAAGGATAGATACTTCCAAGAAGATACTAAGAAGTTAGTACCAGAAGGAGTAGAAGGTAGGGTTCCATATAGGGGACCATTAGGAGATGTAGTATATCAACTTGTAGGTGGAGTAAGATCAGGTATGGGATATGTTGGTGCCAAGGATATTCCAGAGCTACAGGAGAAGGCAAGATTTATCAAAATAACTAGTGCATCCCTTATAGAAAATCATCCTCATAATATTCACATAACTAAGGAAGCTCCAAATTATAGTAGAAGGTAGGAGGATAGATTTGATACTAATATTGGATTTAGGAGGAAAATTTTCTAGGTTTTTAGGGAGGAGGATAAGGGAATCCAAGGTATATTGTGAAATAGTCCCTTATACTTATTCCGTAGAAAAGATTAAGGCTAAAAGGCCAGAAGGCATAATAATATCTGGTGGAGAACCTAATGATATAGTGTCCATAGACAAATTGGATAAGGATATATTTAAGCTAGGAATACCCATCCTATCTATTGGATATGGGGCAGATATAATGTTGGAATACTTTGGTGGCAAATCTACAGAAGCAAAAAGTAGTAGGTATAATTTTGAAAGCATAAAGGTAGATAGGGAAAGCGTCTTGTTTAATGGCCTTGAAGAGGAGATGCCCTTATGGGCTAATAGGGAAAATGTATTTATAGATATTCCCCAAGGATTTAGGCCTATAGCTAACTTAAATGGAGGCATAGTAGCAGTAGAAAATAGGGATGAAAAAATATATGGGGTAAAATTCCATCCTGAAATCGATAGTTCTAAAGAGGGCAAGGATATAATAGATAATTTCCTATTTAAAGTTTGTATCTGTGATAAAAAATGGGATATGGAAGAATTTATTAAGGATAGTATAGATGAAATAAAAAGGCAAATAGGGGATAAAAAAGCTTTGTGTGCCCTATCTGGAGGAGTAGATTCTTCTGTGGCAGCCCTACTGGTTCATAAGGCCATTGGAGATAATCTGGTATGTGTATTTGTTGACCATGGCCTGCTTAGGAAGAATGAAAGGGAACAGGTGGAAAAGGTATTTAGAGATGAATTCAATATGAACCTTATAACTGTGGATGCCAGCAAAAGATTTTTAGATAAGCTTAAGGGAGTTGCAGACCCAGAGGAGAAGAGAAAGATTATAGGAGAAGAGTTTATAAGGGTATTTGAGGAAGAACAGAAAAAACTAGATGGGATTGAATTCTTAGTCCAAGGAACCATCTATCCAGATGTAATAGAATCGGGAATGGATGGAAAGGTTACTGTAAAAAGCCACCACAATGTAGGGGGCTTACCAGAGGATATGGATTTTGAACTGGTAGAACCCTTAAGGCAGCTATTCAAGGATGAGGTCAGAGAAGTGGGAAGGCTTTTAGGTTTGTCAGAGGATATTGTAAATAGACAACCTTTCCCCGGCCCAGGATTGGGAGTTAGGGTTTTGGGAGAGGTAACGGAAGAAAAGCTTAAAATCCTTAGGGAAGCAGATTATATATTTAGGGATGAGATCAAAAAGGCAAAATGGGATGATAAGATTTGGCAGTACTTTGCTGTTCTTCCCAATATAAGATCCGTAGGGGTGACTCACGGAGAAAGGACTTATAATTATACTATAGTTTTAAGGGCAATAAACTCTATAGACGGTATGACAGCCCAATGGGTAAAACTGCCATTAGAACTATTGGAAAGGATATCAAATAGAATTACCGAGGAAATACCCCAGGTAAATAGGGTAGTATATGATATAACCAATAAGCCTCCGGCTACAATAGAATGGGAGTAGTATTAATTTAGTAATAAGGGGCTTATAAGGGTTAATTTTAACCCTTATAAGCCCCTATTATTTGTTAGGAAAAATCCTATTCTAAATGGATTAGTTGACTTGTTTAGCTGAATAATATAAAATTTAGGGGATGAGGAGGGATTAAATGGTCCTACTAGCACTTTTAATTATGATAAAGATTATCTTATTTATCAATACTACCAATATTGAAAACAATGCATTTATTATATTTATTTTTAGTACATTAGTATCCCTATCTATATTGGGCCTACTGGAATTTTTAGGGGAAAGGGGAAAAGATTATTACAGCTATTTTTTTATACCTTTTTTAGTATGGTAATCTTTATAGATGTAATGTATTATTCCTATTTTCAATTGTTGCCTTCCCTATCTATTGCAGGACAGGCAAAACAATTGGGGGCAGTGACTGATAGTATAAGGGATTTGCTTAAATTGAAGAATATTATGGTTATAGGGGATTTACCCATTACCATATATTATACTTTGAAAAATAGAAAGCCCAGGCTTTCTTTAAATAAAAGGATTATCAAGTGGATGCCCCTGGCAACGGGAATTATTGCCCTATTAATGGTTTTAGTAATGGTTCAAACAAATAAAATCACCATTTTGACCCACCAGGAAATATATTCATTTCATACAGCAGATATAATAAAAACCTTTTTTGCAGAGGAAACTAGTGCCGATGATATAGATATAGAGGATTTTTTAAATACTGATGATATATTATCTACTGAGCCAAAAAAAGATTCTAAAGATCTAAAATTTCATGGCATTGGTTATGGAAGGAATTTAATAGTAATCCAGGTAGAGGCATTGCAAAATTTTGTTATAAACTTAAATTATAAGGGCCAAGAAATTACCCCTAACCTTAATAGGCTTATAAGGGATAAATCATCCATATATTTTGACAATTACTTTCAATTAATAGGCCGGGGCAATACTTCTGATGCATAGTTTGTTACAAACAATAGCCTTTACCCATCTATGGAAGGCTATACCTATGAGCGATATGCAGATAATACCTTTTATGGCCTGCCTTGGTTACTGAGAGATTATGGCTATACAGCCTGGGTATTCCATGGATATGAAAAAAATTTTTGGAACAGGGCCAAAGCCTATCCCAATCAAGGTTTCCAAAGGTTTATTTCGGAAGAGGATTTTAAATACAAGGAAACCATTGGATTTGGCATATCCGATGCAGAATTTTTCGACCAAAGCTTAGAATATCTAAAGGAATTGGATGCATTAGATGAAAATCCCTTCTATGCATTTTTGATCACCCTAAGCAGCCATACCCCCTATGAAATGGATCCCAAATATCATGTATTGGATATCAAGGATGAACATAAGGGCAATATAGTGGCTAATTACCTATAGGCTATCCATTATGCCGATAAAGAATTGGGCAGATTTATAGAGAATTTAAAGAAGGCAGGCCTATATGAAAATTCCGTTATAGCCATATATGGGGACCACTTTGGAGTCCACTATGCAGATGAAGAGGTTTATGGACCTATGGAGGATATATTGGGAGAGGAATACGATTATGACAATGTAATGAATGTCCCCCTTATAATCCATGTTCCAGGAGAAGAAATCAATACCACCATATCAGAGGTTGGCAGTCAATTGGACTTTTACCCAACCATATTGAATATAATGGGCTATGAAAACAGGAAATGAAAGAATTGATGGCTAAGCCAGTATTATTGATATTTGTAGCTGCATACTTTGCAGCCCTCATAGGCATTGGCATCTATTATTCAAGAAGGATTAGAGAGGATAATGCTGATGACTTTGTATTGGCTGGCAGAAGCTTAGGACCTTTTGTATTAATGGGTACATTTTTGGCTACCTATGTTGGTAGTGGTACCATATCAGGCGGGGGCAATTCCCTTGCCTACAATTTTGGAATATGGCCAGGGATTTTCTTTGCATTGCCTGCCATTGGTGCAATAATTGTATTAGGACTCCTTTCCAATAGGATTCGTTCCTTTGGTTCCTATACAGTGGCAGAGATACTTCAACAAAAATACGGTGAAACTGCAAGATTCATATCTGGTATTATAATAGCCCTTGCAATGATTTCAATCTGTGCCTATCAGTATAGGGGATTGGCATATGTTTTAAATATTACTACTGGCATGGATATTAGAATTGGTACGGCCATTGGTGCATTTATAATAATATTTTTAGCCTTTTCAGGGGGATTAAAATCGGTAGCTGTAAGTGATGCTTTTAGTGCCTTTATGATGCTGTTTGGAATTGTGCTCGCTACTCCCTTTGTAATTCGTGCTGCTGGCGGTTGGGGTAACGTAATTGCATCGGCTCCTCCAGAGGCCTTAACCTTTACTGGTGGCCAAACCTTTTATGGATTTTTGGCAGGTTATTTTCCATTATTCTTCCTGTCCATGGGGGATCAAAATTTATACCAACGTATTATTGCAGCTAGAGGGAAAAAGGAAAACAGATGGGGTATTATTGGTTGGTTTATAGGTATAGTTATAGTAATACCCCTAGTTGCTGTAATTGCATTCTGTGCAAAACACATATTTGGTACTAATATTGAAGCTGGTATGGCCTTTATGTCTACTACCACGGTAGTACCCACTTTTGTAGGAGGAATTTTATTAGCTGCGGCAACAGCCTTTATAGTTACCACAGGGGATTCTTACTTACTTTCTGGGGCAACAAATATCACCTATGACATATATGTAGAAAAATTTAATCCAAATGCTACAGAAGAAGAAAAATTAAAGGTAACTAGGATAGCCATAGCTTTGGCAGGAATATTTGCATATATTCTGTTACAGTTCTTCCCATCAGTTCTTGCTATTCAATATTGGTCCTATACTATATATGGTGCAGGTATAACCCCAGCATTACTTGCCGCATTAATATGGAAGAGGGTAACAAAAACTGGTGGTATTGCTTCCATGATAGTTGGAACTATAGTTACGATTGCTTGGGAAATATTAAAACAGCCATACGGTATTGCTACTGTATTAGTTGCCGTTCCTATTTCAATTATTACACTAGTAGTAGTTTCCTTAGTGACCCAACCCAAGGATCTAGGATTAGCAGAATCAAAATAGTGGAATTAATAGATAGGGTATAGTTTAATTGTATATTCTTTTATTAAATCAAAACAAAAACGGATTCGGCCGAATCCGTTTTTGTTTAATCTATAAGGAACTGATTAGCTTATCAGTGGATACAACATATTTGGGTATAGCTGCTCTAGCGGTCATTTTAGGGTCTACAACTTGGGATATTTTTAAATCTACAGTTAGACTTGCCAGTATATATGCATCCTCCCATTCTATGCCTAAACTGTTTTTAATGTATTTTACAGCTTCAGAAGTTGCTTCATATACTGCTTCATCTAGAGTATCTCCAGATGCAAGGATCATGGTATACTCATTGGTTTCTAACAAGGGCCATTTAGTGGTTTTATTCTTTATTAGATCTATCTCTAAGGTTACTTCACCAGGTATTTCTAGTCCTGTAAAACAGATTTCCCCATCTCCCATAACTGCATGACAATCTCCTAAGGCTAGCAATGCTCCTTCCTGATTTACTGGAAAGTATAAGGTGGCACCAGCCTTAATATCCTTAGTATCCATATTGCCTCCATGTTTCCATGGGCTATCAGTTGCCCATATACCTTCCTCTTTAGCAGGTGCAACTCCTATTACCCCGATCATTGGTTTAATAGGTATTTTTACCCCGTGGAATAGGGCATAACCATTTTCAATTCCAATTACCCGTATTATGGGTTTGGTGACCTGATCACCCAATACCCCTTCGTCAGGAACTACTGCGGCTACTCCCTTATCCTTCACCTTGATGTCTAATATTTTTACTTTTAATAGATCACCAGGTTGAGCTCCTTTCACATATATTGGACCTGTAGCTGGATTTAATCTATCATAATCGATTTCATTCAAAACCTGTTCTTCACTAAATATTTGTTGATAGAAACAATCATTAGTTTCTACTTTTATGATCTCACCTGGTGATATGGATTCTACGACCTTCATTTCATGTGAAAATTTATATATCACCTTATCATTTGGAATCGTTTTCATCCAAAACCCCCCTATGTTAATTTTAATAATTAGGTTACAAATACTGATATAGCTATCAGCATTTGTAACCTAGTTTAATTTCACGTCTAATATATTCCAGCCTTATCTTTATCCTCTGGTGTTAAGGTTATCAGCTTATATTCTTCTGGATGCTTCTTCCTATGGGCATCCATTAGTATGTTCACCACTATTCCTATAGCAAAGTAGATGGCTAGGGAAATGTATCCATTTAATTCTAGCTCTAGACATGATCCTATAATAATCCATATTCCAACTATTATTCCAATGATAAATAGCCAGTCACCACCAGGTGCCTTGTAGGGTCTTTCCCAATCGGGATATTTTCTTCTCAAAACCAGAGCATCTAAGCAGCACAAGGCATATACTACTCCTGCAGCTATACATGATACTGCATAGATATACTGAACCCAATTAGTACCTGTGAATAGAATAAAGAATATGGAAAATAGTAGTACAACAATATTTGCTATATAAGGCTGGCCGTACTTATTTAATTTAGTTAAAGCTTTGGGCAATTGATTTAATTGTGCAGCTCCATATAATACCCTAGCTGAAGATGTCCAGAAGCCCATTAATGTTGTAAGGGCATGAAGAGTTCCGGAGATAATAGCTGCAATAGCAATTATTCCAGGCATTCCATAATGGGCAACTAATTCTGGCTCAGGCATACTCATGCCTGCAATTTCATTCCATGGTGCAAGACCAGCCATTGCTAGCACAACGAAAAAGTATAGGGCTGCTGGCACAAACAAAGCAGATAATATAACCTTCCACATCTGTTTAGCTGGGAATTTGGTTTCCTCAATCATTGTAGGAGTCATCTCAAAACCGATAAATTTTAAAGAGAATACAGCAAATGCAATGAATATTCCTCTAAATCCATTGGGGAAGAATCCACCGTGTTGGGATATATTGGAAAAGGACCAATGATCGCTGGTATAGAAAACTACAGCCACAATTATGGAGATAATTACCATTGCAAAGAAGAATATGGTTGCCAATTGACCTGTCAAACCGATTTTGAAGTTTGATATTATATACCATAGGAATACGATTCCGATTGCCACCAATGTGGTCATATTTGGTGGTATAGGGATAAACCAATTTAAAGCAGTTATAAATATAAAGGCCATCAATGGTGGTTCAACTATTTGTATTAAATACATCATCCATTGGGCTGCCCATCCTGCCCTATGGCCAAATGCATTGGTAGTCCAAATATCTACAGAAGATGCAAAGGGCAACATTGCAGTCAGCTCTGCAAAAGCAAGGCCTACTGGTATTAATAATATAGCCAATATGGGAAATACAAATGCTCCTCCAGCTCCAGTAACCGAGAACCAATAGGGTGCTTCAGCAAGCCAGCCTCCTATTACTGCCCCTGAAGCAATAGCTATCATATGCAGGAATGATAGCTCTCTTCTGAGCTTTTGATCTGTCATACTCATCCCCCTTTAAATAGATTTTTTTATATATGGTCATCATCTATTCCGCAAGCATAGGCATTCCCCCTAAAATAAGAGTTTTTTTTTACAAATCTATTGAATTTACTATTATCCCAAATTTATTGGGTAATAGCCAATTATGTTAGAGCCATAAGCTGACTAACAATTCTGTAAATTGCATAAATATCAAATTGAAGACTACAATTATATAAACTTTTCATTTTTACAATCTA
>JAAYEM010000058.1 GCA_012728725.1 Tissierellia bacterium
ATGGAGGATTTGTAGAATGGCAAAAGGGTACAGGGGATCAGGACTCCTATGCCATCCCAATAGATGATGCTAATTGGGATATTGGAATACTTGTAGTAATAGTTAATAGGAATAAAAAAATGGTTTCCAGTCGGGAAGGAATGAAAAGGACTCTTGAAACCTCCCCTTTCTATAGGGGATGGCTGGAAACAGTAGATAGGGATTTAGAAGAAATAAAGATAGGTATAAAAAATAGGGACATAAACCAGATAGGAAGGGTTGCTGAAAGAAATTCCCTAAAAATGCATGCCACCATGCTAGGGGCAGATCCACCCCTATCCTACTGGGAGCCAGAAAGCATCATTGTAATGGAAATAGTCAGGGAATTGAGAAAGGAGGGCCTTCCCTGCTACTTTACAATGGATGCAGGCCCCAATGTTAAAATAATCTGTAAGTTATCAGACAGCCCCATTATAAGGGATAGGCTTTTAAAAATTTTTAAATCCCATCAGATAATAATAGGCAAACCAGGTCCAGACATTACTATTTTATGAGGGAGATGAAAATTATGCTTATAAGCTCTGCTCCAGGTAAATTATTTATAGCCGGTGAATATGCAGTAACCCATCCAGGGTATCCAGCCATACTGGTAGCCGTTGACAAGTTTATCACCCTTTCCATTGAAAAAGCCTTATATAAGGGAAGCATAGATTTAGGCAGGGATAGACCCATATCATGGACAAGGGATAAAGATGAAATAGTATTGGAT
Source organism: Tissierellia bacterium (assembly GCA_012728725.1). Classification (GTDB taxonomy): domain Bacteria; phylum Bacillota; class Clostridia; order Tissierellales; family Tepidimicrobiaceae; genus JAAYEM01. Next base: position 749 of record JAAYEM010000058.1, read on the forward strand.
GGATATAAGCACGGCCTTCCCCATATAAGGTTTGCCATTAAAATGGTTGAAACCTACATTCAGGAATTAGGCAAAAAACCTAATTTTTATCATCTAAAAATAGAAAGTCAATTAAGAAGCAAAGAAGGCAAAAAATATGGATTGGGATCCAGCGCTGCCCTCATTGTATCCTTAGTAAATGCCCTCTGTGCCTATTATGAAATTCCCATATCCCCTGATGAACTATTTAAACTATCCTCCTTAGCCAATCTTCATATAAATAGGGCTAGCTCCTGCGGGGATATTGCAGCCAGTGTTTATGGGGGATGGATAGCTTTTACAAGCTTTGATAGGAAGTGGGTTTTAAAGCAGCAAAAAAACAAATCCATTAAAGAATTAATAAGTACAAAGTGGCCTGGCCTTTCCATTGAGCCCTTAAATCCCCCCAAGGAATTAAGATTGGTGGTTGGCTGGACAGGGGAGCCTGCCAGTACAACAAAATTGCTAGAACAAATAAATCAAAGTAGGCTTAAAAATAATAGGGCCTATAGGAACTTTCTATATGGCAGCAAAATATGTGTAAACAAAATGATTAAAGCCTTTAGAGAGGCTGATATAAAGGGAATTCAAAAGCAAGTACAAATAAACAGGCAATTATTAATTGATCTAGGCAAGGATTTAGGTGTAGAAATTGAAAGCCTTCTCCTTACAAAATTATGCCATATAGGCCAAAAGTATAAGGGATATGGAAAACCCTCGGGAGCTGGTGGAGGGGACTGTGGTATTCTAATACTTGATAGTGATGAGTTTTTACCCCAGATAATAGAGGAATGGAGGGAAGCAGGGATAATGTATCTACCCCTAAATATAGCACCCGGCACTAAGCTACCCTATAAGGGGTAAATTAATGCCGGGTGAAAGATTATATGTCGTTTATAACCCATCTATCATTATCCTTTATCACAGTTAGGGTAATTTCAGTCTTGGATGCAGCATCATCAGTTTCAGCTTCTGTGCTAGTTACTTCAACTATTTCCCCTTCTACCCTGTACTCCTTATCAGAAATTTTTTCAATACTTATTATATCTATCCTTTCAGGCCAGGGACTTGAAGTAAGCCTTCCCAATGCCTTAGATGGATCTTCCTTCCATTTTTCCATAAGGGAGGAAGATATAAAGTCTTTATAATGTTCTTCCATATCCTTAACAACTTGCTCCTCAGGAGCTAGTAGGGATACCAACTTTAATCTTTCACCAAAACCTGTAACCAGATTTCTCACAGCCTCTTCTACATCTTCTGCTTCTTCCCTGCCTTCTTCCAGCTTAGCATCTGTTTCAACCTTTGTAGTATTCTCTTCCCCTTCAGAATTAGAATCACTTAAAGCTGCATTTGTACACCCTGCTAGTAATAATAATGATATTGCTGCAATCAAGGATACTAAAATAAAAACCTTTTTCTTTAAAATTTTATCCATATCAATTACTCCTTCCATCATGTCTAACCCTATTGTACCCATTTATACTTTAAAATTGGTTACAATAAGTTTACATGGAGGTTAAATTTCATTTAATTTATGCCAATTCCATTTGGCCCGTATTTAATGCATAATAACGGCCCTTTTGTTCCATCAAATCCTTATGGTCTCCCCGCTCAATAATCTCTCCCTCTTCTAATACCATTATGGCATTGGCATCCCTAACGGTGGACAGTCTATGGGCAATTACGAAGGTGGTCCTTCCTTCCATTAATTTATCCATACCCTCTGCAATAAATTTTTCCGTTCTCGTATCTATAGAAGAGGTGGCCTCATCAAGTATTAGTATTACCGGATCGGCAATGGCTGCCCTGGCAATGGATAATAGTTGCCGTTCTCCCTGGGATAGGTTTTGGCCATCCATGGTAAGCATGGTATCATAACCCTGGGGAAGATTTCTAATAAAATAATCTGCATTGGCAAGTTTTGCAGCCTCTACTACCTCTTCATCGGTGGCATCAAGCCTACCATAGCGTATATTGTCAGCTATTGTTCCTTCAAACAAATGAACATCCTGAAGTACAATACTCATGGTGCTTCTTAAATCAAACTTATTTATCCGCCTTATATCTATCCCATCATATAGGATAGTCCCCTCCTGAATTTCATAAAATCTGTTTATTAGATTGGTGATAGTGGTCTTACCAGCCCCAGTAGAGCCTACAAAGGCTATTTTTTGTCCAGGTTTTGCATACAGGTTTATATTTTTTAGCACCTTTTTATCTGGAGTATAGCCAAAATGCACATCCTTAAAGGTTATAAATCCTTTAAGGGGCACCTTTTCATATTCCCCATCTCCCTTAGGCACTTTCCAATAAGGACTATCCTTGCCATCCCCATCCCTTACAAGTCTCACATCTCCTTCATCTACCTCTATTTCTTCATCCAGTATATTAAATATCCTCTCTGCCCCTGCCAAGGCGGCAAAAAGGGTATTAAGCTGATTAGAAACCTGGGTGATGGGCCTTGATATGGTCCTGGTATACTGCAAAAAAGATGCAATATTACCTATACTCATCCTATTTGCCATTACCAAGAGGGCTCCCAACATGGAAGTAAGGGCATACAATACAAAGGACAGGTTGCCCATAATAGGCATCAGCATAACCCCATAGGTAGAGGCCCCAGTACTGGCTATGCGGAGCTCTTCGTTTTTTTCATTAAATTTATCTATTGCCCTATCTTCATAATTGAAAACCTTTACCACTTTTTGACCAGACATAATCTCTTCAATGTAACCATTCATATCTGCCAGGGCAGCTTGCTGGTGGCGGAAGTTCCTGGCAGACCTTTTTCCCACATATCTTACAGCTGCAAACATAACTACTAACATTCCTACTACCACTAAGGTGAGGATGGGACTTAAATACAACATCATGGAAAAAGTACCTATAACCGTTATCACAGATATGGCAATCTGGGACACACTCTGTTCCAAAGATTGATTAAGCATATCTACATCATTGGTAAAGGTAGACATCAATTCCCCATGGGAATGGGTGTCGAAAAAGGAAAGGGGAAGCTTTTCCATATGGGAAAACATATCTTCCCTAATCCTGTGAACCGTTCTTTGTGCCAATCTTGCCATAAACATATTTCCTAAATACTGGGCTAGGGAAATGAATATTACCAGTATCCCCATAATTATCAGATACCTTATAAATATTCCCATACCCCTATTTTCAACCAAAGAATCTATAATTGGACTTAGCATTCCATTAGCTGCAACCTGGGCAGCAGAGCTGAGTATAATGAATAGTAGACCTACAAAAAACAAAAACCTGTTATATCTAAAGTAGCTAAAAAGCCTTACCAAGGTTTTTTTAGGATTAGTGGGACGTAATTGTATATGTTTCCTTCTATCACTCATTGGCTGAGCACCCCTCTTTCTTGTGATTGGTAAATCTCCCTATATACTGGGGATGTATTGAGTAAGCTATCATGATCTCCAATGGATTCAATTTGCCCCTTATCCATTACAATAATCCTGTCTGCGTGTTTAATGGAGGAAATCCTTTGGGCAATTATGATGGTGGTTATGTGGTCTAACTCCTCCCTAAATACCTTTTGCAACTTTGCATCGGTGGCCATATCTACTGCACTGGTAGAATCATCAAGTATTATTATCTTAGGAGATTTAAGGAGGGCCCTAGCAATAGTAAGCCTTTGCTTTTGACCTCCAGAGAAATTATCTCCCCCCTGCTCTACCCAGTGGCCTAATCCATCATCATACTTGGAAACAAATTCCCAGGCCTGGGCAAATTTAAGGGCCTTTATTATCTCTTCATCGGTAGCATCTTCTTTCCCCCACCTCATATTATCCCGAATAGTACCGGAAAAGAGGGTGTTCTTCTGTAGTACAAATGCCACCTGGTCCCGTAAAACCTTAATATGGTATTCCTTAACATCCCTTCCCCCAACCATTACAGCACCTTCCGTCACATCATAAAGCCTTGGGATCAGCTGTACCAAGGTGGATTTGGAGGAAGCTGTTGAACCTATGATTCCAATGGTTTCACCGGATTTGATATCAAGATTAATATTTTTCAATGTGTATTCCTTACTTCCTGGATAGCGAAAATACACATTCTTAAAGCTAATGGAACCATCCTTTAATTCCTTTATGGGATTTGCTATCTCCTTGATCTCCGACTCAGTATTCAAGACTTCTAAAATTCTACCTGCGGATGCTGTACCCCGTAAAAACTGCATAAAAAAGAAGGACATCATCATAAGGGCCATTAATACTTGAGTAATATAAGTAATAAAGGATATTAACTCTCCGCCCCCCATATCACCTGCAAGTATCTGCTGGCCGCCAAACCACAATACAGCAATAATAGTAGAATAGATTATAAGATTTAATAGGGGCATAAGGAAAAGAACAGTGGATATTGCCTTAAGGGCAGTATCCCTAAGGTAGTCATTCCTCTTTTTAAACTTTCTTTCCTCATAGTCCTGGCGGTTGAAGGATTTTACAACCCTAATTGCCGTTAAATTTTCCTGAATAACTCCATTTACCTTGTCTACACTGGTCTGTAACCTTTCAAATAATGGTCTTGCCTTTACTATTATCACACTTATAACCAACACCGTGAGGGGTATGGCAACCATAAACACCCTGGCCAGGGATGGATTTATGCTAAATGCCATAATCAGGGCAAAGATCATCAAAAAAGGAGCCCTTACTGCCATACGCAGGCTCATCATAGTCACCTGACCTATTGTATTACAATCATTGGTAAGCCTGGTTATAAGGGATGAAAGGGTGAATTTATCTAGATTTGCAAAGGAAAAGCTCTGAATCTTCCTAAATACTTTTTCCCTAATCTCTGCAGCAAATCCATAGCCTGCCCTAGCTCCACAATGGGCGCTCATGATACCAAAGACCATGGCAAGTAGGGCGGCTACAACCATTATAATTCCAGTTTTTACAATATATCCAATATCCCTATTTGCTATTCCCACATCCACAATTAAGGACATGAGATAGGGGATTATAATATCCGCTAAAACTTCTAATATCATAAGTATGGGGCTTAAAATGGCGAAAATTCTATACTTTTTCATATATGGTATTAAGGTTCTCATAATATCCCTCCTGTACTGGCATATAAGTATTTTTAACTACTAATATTATCCAGATTCCTATTTATTTTTAACAAATAATCATATAACTTTTCCAGCTCCCCACTATCAAATCCATCAAACATATCCTCTTCAATTTTAAGTAAAAGCCCCTGGTATATATCCATCATGGATCTACCCTTATCCGTCAAAAGCAATCTATTATACCTCATATCCCGTTCCAGGGGTATTTGCTTGACCATTTCAAGCTCTAATAGTCTTTTAACAGCACTACTCATAGCCCCTTCTGTAAATTTCAATTTATTGGCCAATTCCTTCTGGCTGGCATCTGGATTCTTCTCTATAAGGTGCATAATAAATAAAAGCCCTAAAGTTAAACCATATTCATCTATTTTAGATTGCATTATTTGGCTTATCCTCTGATAGCTACCCTTTAGCTGCATGACCACCTCTTTTTTCATAACATTTACCTCCTGATACTTTAATGTTAAACTGTTAAGTAACTCTTTAATATTAAACTATTATTAAAGTATTGTCAACACAAGTTGTAAATATGCCTATATTGCAAAAATGGCTATCATAATCAATAAACAGTACAAAAAGTAGAAAAACCATGACCTGAAGATCATGGTTTTTCTAGATTATAAAAATTAGGAAGTATACAGAGTGGTCTATTTATTTAATTAAATATCTATTCCACCACCAACCCTTATCAACTGACCAGTAACAAAGGAGGAATCATCAGTTGCTAAGAATAGCGCTGCTGTAGTCCGCCCCATTCCTGATGTGGATCCTGTTACTATGGCAACCTTATCCTTTAGCCTTATAATACTCCCCCTATTATCATAACATTTTCAATTCTAAACAATTTGTATGTTAATAATATAACAGGATCTTTTCTGCTACAAGGGATAAAGATGTGATATTGATAATAATTAAATTAACATTTTTGTCATGTGTTATTCAGAAAAGTCAGTTGTTTTAAAGTTTTTCAACTATTTTTAAAGGGTTACTATTTGCTACTCTTCTTTATTCTAAAATATTTTACTAATAAATTGTCAAAACTTTACCATTTCAACAGTCTGCTAAACAATGTTTATTTTACAAATATTTTTTTTGCCTATTATTACAGATAAAAATAGCCATGGTATATATGCTTTACTATACACCATGGCTATTTTATAGTATTGATTTACACTCTGTTGGTAGCATTCTGCCTTATTCCATTGATCTTCCAGCCAATTAATCCAATTATTAATCCAATAAAGGCAGGCACCACCCATCCAAATCCATTTTCAAACCCAGGCAAATATTTTTGACCAAAGTTTATAATCCCTCCTATTACTGGATTGGCCTGTAAACTTTTAGGCAAGGCTTTACATAGGTCAAAAAATGCTGGAAGGATTGTAAATGCTGTTGTCCACCTATAAATGCCCCTATCCTTATGGATAAAGGGAGTTAGCAATGACAATATTATCAAGGTAATTGCTAACGGATACAAGAACATAAGAACTGGTATGGACAGCTGAATTATAGTATTTAATCCAAAATTAGCAACTATAAATGAAACTAAAGTAAATATAATAGCATAAGGTTTATAGGATATTGATTTTGGAAACATATTGCTAAACATCTCTGCACAGGAGGTAATTAAACCTATTGCTGTCTTCAGACAGGCCACTGTCACTATAGCTGCTAGTAGAATCTGGCCCACAAATCCAAAGTAGTGGTTGCTTACCATGGAAAGAATTATACCTCCATTATCAGCCCTGCTTACACTTCCTAAACTTGTAACCCCCAAATAAGCCAATGATGAATATATAAGTGCCATACAAATAGTACTTAATAGACCTGACTTACAGGTTTCTATAGCAATTGAACTTGGCCTTTTTATTCCTAATTTTTGGACATTGGAAATAATGATTATTGCAAAGGCTAAAGATGCTAAGGCATCCATAGTATTATATCCATCCAGTAGTCCTGTTAACAGTGGTTTAGTTACATAATTCCCCGTAGGCTCATAATCACCTACCTGACCCATGGGATTAATAATGGTAGCAATTAATAGTATTGATAATAGGATTAGAAAGGTGGGGTTTAGGTATCTTCCAATCCAGTCTAAAATCCTTCCTGGCCTCAATGAATAATATAGGGTTATTACAAAAAAGATAAAAGAAAAAATAAATAGTCCTATTTTTAAGCTTTCCTCTGCTATGAAAGGCCTCATACCCACTTCAAAGGCTACAGTAGCAGTCCGGGGAATGGCAAACAGTGGACCAATGGTCAAATACAAAGCACAGGTGATAAATATTGCATAAGCTCTATTAATGGGTTTGGCCATGTGGTATAAGCTATCGCTTTCCGATAGGGCTGATGCAATGATTCCCAACATTGGCAGGCCTACTCCTGTAATCAAGAATCCAATGGTAGCTATTAGGGTATTCCTGCCCGCTGCTTGTCCTAATTGTACTGGAAATATCAAATTACCAGCACCAAAAAAGAGTCCAAACAACAAAGAACCTACCAATAGATTTTCTTTAAAGGTTAATTTTTCTTTCATTGCTGATCCTCCTTACACTTCTAATGGATGATTTATTGTAATTTTATTATTTTTTCAACTTTTATAAAAAAATCCGATTAAAAAAGTCCGCCTCAAGCTTACGCTTAGGGCGAACTGTATCAGTCCGTGGTACCACCTAAATTCAGATACACCATCTGCACTCTACCAATACAGGACAAAGTCTGTCCTATATTGTTTTCCAGCTAACGGTGGAAATTGCCGTTGAAGTCTACTAGGTATCCCTTTCGGTTCAAAGCTCAAAGGCTAGTTCCATACTTTCCTCACGGAGATTTGCACCAACCATCCCCTCTCTAAGCTTTGGATAAGTATGTACTCCTCCTTTTCAAAGCCTTTTAAGTATTTTCCTTTATATAATGTCTATAATGATACATTAAAAAAATATAAATGTCAATATAGATTTTGTTAACTTATTGATAATCTGTTGAAGTTTATGTATAAATAAAAACACGATTTCAAAATAATGAAATCGTGTTTTTATTTATCTAAATCATCCATCTTATACTAGGCTCATATAGTAAACTAATCAAAAAGTTTATAGCTTCCCTTATAGTGATCATTGAATTTTTGCCTATACTCGTCAGTTCTCAACACTTCCATTGCCTTCTTAGCCCAGTCTGCCTCTAAATCTTCGCTTCTAACGATAATTCCAAGAGGATAATCAAAATTTTGGGGATCTTCAAATAGATAATCTTTAGGATCTAATCTACCAGATTCGGTAATGTAGTATGCTGTAGTTATTACTGCATCAACATCGTCAATGCTACGAACTGTTTGGGTTATTTCGGTTTCTACCAACTTTATATTTTTAGGGTTGTCCTTTATATCAAGGACTGTGTAAAATTGCCCAGTTTTTTCCCCTAGGGTAATTAGGCCGGCTTCCTCAAGAATAATCAAACTCCTACTTAAATTTGTTGGATCCCCGGGAATTGCTATTTGGGCATCTTGTGGAATTTCTTCAAGGGATTTATGTTTTGTTGAATAAATTCCAAAGAATGAATAGAAATAATAGGGTTGTACCATTTCTAAATCGCAATTATTTTCCTCATTAAAGGTAAGTATCCAAGGTCTATGATTAGCAACAATCCCATCTAAGTCACCATCCTTGAGGGCTGTTGCTGGAAGTTGGTTGCCATCAAACATAACTATTTCCACATCATATCCATAAGGCTCAAGGCCTTCTTTTATCCATTGAATTATTGGCTCAGAATATGCAAGGCACCCTAGTCTAATATTCTTCTTTTCTGTTTCTGTCTCATTAGTAGCTGTATTATCTACAGTGGCTGAATCACCAGATTCACTAGATTTATTACATGCTACCAATGAAAGGGATAAAATTACTGTCATGATCACTACAATAAAAGTGGTAAATTTTTTGTTCATTCCACTTCCTCCTTCAATTAGTCTTTAATGAATTTTCCAATGTACTATGATATACCGAAAATACAATTAAGTAAAATTGATAATTTTTATACTATCCAATTAACTATAGATAAATTCTATTTTACATATGAGAATTTTAAACCTATAATGTATAAAGTTGATATGTAGCTTGCTAAATGGCTAAAAATAAATCATTTTTATAGGGGGATTCTATGGACATAAAAAAAGTAGTCGATGCTGTTGATAAAGCAAATTGTGCTCTAGAACTAAAACGTAAAATTGTTGGTGTAAAATTCCTTTTTAATAAAGAAGAATTTGAAAGGGCAGATGCCAAACCTTTACGAGCTAAAATGCCCTATTGCTGTATGGTTAAAATAGCCATGTCTGGATATGGCCGGAAGGCTAATATAGATACTTTTGCTTGTTTATCTGCAGCAAGGGTTTTGGGACTTATTGAGGCAAATGAAAATTATACTTCTGGTCAATTTTACCGTAATCTAGGTATGTATCAGGATCTAGTAACAGCCAAGAAAGTATGTAAGAACACAACCCACTGTCAGCATAAGGCCTATGGTGTTATGGTAAAGCCTGTAGAAGAATTTAATGAGTCTCCAGATATTGTTATTATTGTAACCAATGCCTATAATGTAATGCGGATACTTCAAGGATATACATATAAATTTGGCACATATAAAAATTTTAAGATTATAGGTAATCAGGCCCTATGTTCAGAATGTACAGCCTATCCTTTTGAAAGTAACAATATTAATATATCCGCCTTGTGTGCAGGTACTAGATTCATGGCAGGTTGGGATAAAGATGAACTAGGGATTGGAATGCCCTTTAACATTTTTACAGAAGTTGTAGATGGGGTCTACTCAACAATTAATATAATGGAACCTAATGAGGATAAAAAAATTATTGAGGAAAAGTTAAATAAGAGCAAAAGAAGGGATCTAAAGATTGTTTACAATAAGAATTACTATACTGGCCTTTACAATAAATAATGCTTGGGACAAAACAAAGCTTTTGATACCTTCAGAATACAGACTGGCGAACATATTGGAAATGTGGTTAGGAGGATTTAAATGATAAAAATAGAAGAACTAAGCAAATCCTACAATGATTTCAAAGTTCTTGACAATATCAATATTAAGATTAAAAAAGGAATGATATATGGAATAATTGGGCGAAGTGGAGCTGGAAAATCCACCCTATTAAGATGTATTAATGGGTTAGAAAGCTATGATTCAGGTAGTTTAATTGTAGATGGGGTGGATGTAAAATCTCTAAACTCTAAGGAAATTAGAGAATTTAGAAAGAATATTGGAATGATATTTCAACAGTTTTCATTGTTAAGTAGGCTTTCTGTATATGACAATGTAGCTTTACCATTAAGATGTTGGAAATACAAAAATTCCTATATGGATAAAAAGGTGAAAGAATTACTTGATATAGTTGGTTTATCTGATAAAATCCATTCCTTGCCTAGGGAGCTATCAGGAGGGCAAAAACAAAGGGTGGCAATTGCCCGGGCCCTTTCTATGGATCCAAAAATACTACTCTGTGATGAAGCCACATCAGCTCTAGATCCTAAAACCGCTAAATCCATAATGGATTTACTTTGTCGAATTAACCAACAGCTTGGAATTACAATCGTAATTGTGACCCATCAAATGTCAGTTGTAAAAAGAACCTGCCAAGAAATTACAATCATAGAAAATGGTAAAGCAATTGTCAACGGCCCAGTAAATGAGATTTTCCTCCAGCAGCCCAAGGCATTAACAAACTTAATTGGTAATAAAGATATAAGCATACCTACAGATGGGGTTACCATAAAAATTCTACTGTCTGATAAAAATTCAAAGAAGCCAATTGTTACTACCATGGCTAGGGAAATTGGAATCGATTTCTTAGTATTAGACAGTGAATTGGATAATTATCGCAATAATCTCCTAGGTTCTATTATGATCAATGTTGATGACAAGCACTTTCATAAGGTAAAGGTTTTTCTAGACCGAAACAATATAGCCTGGACCTTTGTAGATAATGGTAACAATCAAGTAAATTAAAAGGGGAGATGGATAAAAATGTTAGACAGTGCCTTTTTCCAAGAATGGCTAAGATATTTTAATGGAATTATAAGGCCAGCTATAGGAGCTACCTTAAGAATGGTTACCGCATCTATGTTTTTTGCCTTTATTTTAGGTTTTTTGCTTGCAATTGTATTGGTTATCTATAGCCCCCATGGCCTTCGTCCTAATAAAAGAATTTATGGAATTTTAGATTTTTTTGTAAACATAATTCGTTCCTTCCCAATAATAATATTAATTGTTGCCATATCACCAATTACAAGGATGGTGGTAGGTACAACAATCGGGGAAAAAGCAGCTATTTTGCCATTAACTATTGCTGCTGCACCATTTATGGCAAGAATTTTTGAAAACAGCATGATGGAAGTGGATAAACAGCTTATAGAGGCTGCCCGTTCCTTTGGGGCTTCAGATTTACAAATAATATTTAAGGTATTGATTAAAGAATCTATTCCCTCTATTATCTCAGGCACTACCCTTTCCATTATATATTTCCTATCAGCAACCACCCTTGCTGGTGCAGTTGGAGCTGGAGGGATAGGAGCTGTGGCACTTAATTATGGATACCAAAGCTTTAATAATTCCATTCTCTATACCTGTGTGTTTATTTTATTGATTATGGTACAGATAATACAAATGATAGGAAACTGGCTATACAAAAAATTTGTATAATAATATATCCTATGGATTATGCAATAAAAGGCTATCCATAGGATATTTTGTTATTGTGATAAATGGGATTATTCTATACCATATATTCCTTTACTAGAATCCTTAAATATGGGTAAATAAGGAGGCCTAAAAGTAAAGAGTATAAAAATAGCCCCTATTAAAACAAATAGAATAAGTCCTATTCTGTCTATTCCAGTATTCAGATTCTTTTCCATTGCCTTTAAACTTATAAACTGGCATAATATAGCTCCCAGGATAAAGGAGCCAATATCTATAATAAATAGGTGTTTATTGAAAATAGCAGTATAAGAATAAAAAACTATTACTATAAATAAATTCATCCCAATTATTCCTAAAGTCTTTCCAATGAAAAAGCTATTAGTATAATCCCTAATAAACCAGTATTCAATTGCCATAAAGAAGGTCAAAGCCCAATATCCCATCTTTAAATGTTCCCATAGGCTCTCATTTACTGGGCTAAATAATGCCACTATTAAGGACTTATTGGACCAATCATAGGTATAATGTAGAAGGGAACCTACTATTATAATCCAATATATCCCTATTCTTTCCCATTCTTTAATCTTATAATAATATAAATCCATGATAATAAACACCTCCACTTATATGATGTCTATTAGTCTGCAAATATATTAATATTTTTTATACAATTAGGGCTTTTATACTCTATCTATATCTCTTAATTAAACTTCCTTTATTTTAGACATAAAAATCAATAGGCCATACCTTTAAAAGGTATGGCCTATTGATTTTTACATAGCAATTATTATTTTACCATTTCCAATAGCTTTTCCTCTATATATTCATCTAATGGTTTTCCTGATATAGTTACCTTGCTTTCATCCATAAAATCAACCATCAATCTGAAGAAGTTAATCACTAGCTTGTTACCGTCTATATAGTATTCTTCCTCATGGCCTGGTATAAAAATTACTTCCACTTCCTCAAATTTTGTTTCTCCATTTAATCTAAGCTTCAGATCATTTAAATTTAGTAGTTTTACAGGCTTAACCATATTATTCATATTATCTAAGTCCTCTAGCATCCACATATTATTGTTCCAAAACTTCCTTTCTTTTTTACTAGCATTATTTAAAACCTCTCTGTTGGATATGGCTGATAGGACCTTCCTTACTGAATCCTCATCAAATTCCTCTCCATATAGGTATTTCATATTTTTATTATTTGCCAATTCTATAAAAAATGAATCAGCTACCTTCTCTTTATCAGCAATTGATTGCCAAATAAAAAGCATCATTTCTACTGTGTCAAAATTAGTACTTATTTTCTTTATCATTTGATCCTCTCCTATTATTTTAATTGCTTTTTTAGACTTGCCAAGCTTAATTTCACTTCTTCCTCATTTATTCTACTCCTATTTTATGACTATGACAATATATTATCTGAATTTATATTAAATCATACATTGATTATAGTAATTAATATATTATAATCATTATAATAGACCCAGTAGTATTTAGAATATATGCTCAAATACTTAATTGGATGTAGTGTATTAAATAAACTAAAGGGGGGTTATAATTTGAGTTTAAGAGAGGAAATCATTGAATTAATCAATGAATCTGTATCTGATTCGGATAATGAAGAGTTCTTTCGCAATCCTCTGGTAGGCTTTTCATCAGCAAATGACCCACTATATAATGATTTAAAAGAAATAGTTGGACCCCATCATTTTCACCCTCAGGATATACTCCCAGAGGCAAAAACTGTAGTTTCTTTCTTCATACCCTTTTCTAAAGAGGTGGTTGCCAGCAATCGCAAAGGAGAATACTGCTCTAGAGAATGGGCTGAGTCCTATGTTAAAGCCAATGGCCTTATTGACCACATATCCAATAAATTAATCCATTACCTAGCTGGCAAGGATATAAAGGCAGCCACCATAAAAGCCACCCACACCTATGATGAAAGGACCCTTAAATCAGCCTGGTCCCATAGAAGCGCTGCCTATATAGCCGGTCTTGGTAGATTTGGCCTAAATAGGATGATCATATCCAAGGCAGGATCTGCTGGACGATATGGCTCTGTGGTTATATCCCAGGAAATTGAAGGAGACAAGAGGCCAGAAGAATATATCTGTACCTATTACAAAAATGGAAAATGCAAAATCTGTGTAGATGCCTGTCCAGTGAAGGCCTTACACATTGATGGTTTTGATAGATTTAAATGTTATGATAGACTACTTGAAAATGCCAAAAGATTTCAGGATATAGGCCTCTGTGATGCCTGTGGAAAATGTGTTGTCGCCTGCCCCTTTGCTACTATTTAAAAATTACGTAATTAAACTCTACTTCTATCTTTAGGAGTAGAGTTAATATTTTTTAACAAATTCAAAAATATATATACATAGAAGTAAATTTTATGCTATACTATAAGTGGAATGATAATGATAATGATTATTAATATTACTATATAAGGGGGAGAATCCTATGCCATTAGCAGAAGGAAGAAAATTATCAATTTATAGGATTGAAGATTTACCAGATTCCCATCTATTAAAAGTACTTGGTATTAGAAAGGGAACCCAGTTTATAATCCAAAGCAAACAACCCTTTAAAGGCCCTATAGTAGTTAAGGTTGGAAATAGGAGTATAGCTATAGATTATGATATTGCAAAGAAAATTGAAGTTGAGGAGGTTGCTTAGAGTTGAGCTGTCATGTAATGGAGGCACAAGAAAGGCCTAGGGATAAAAAACTAAAGATACTACTGATGGGTAACCCAAATGTAGGAAAGAGCGTAGTCTTCTCAAAGCTAACAGGTCTTCAAGTAGTAAGTTCCAATTACGCCGGTACCACGGTAGATTACACCCTAGGGAATATAACTTTTTCCAATAAAGAGGGTGTATTGATAGATGTGCCAGGTACATATTCCCTAGAGGCTACATCTGAGGCGGAGAGAGTGGCTGTAGCCTTGCTAGAAGAAGGGGCAGACCTTATCATCTGTGTATTAGATGCCACCCATCTAGAGCGGAATCTGGACCTGGCTTTAAAATTACAGGAATATCCTATCCCAATAGTATATAGTCTAAATCTATTGGACGTAGCAGAAAGACAGGGAATTAAAATTGATGTGGAGAAACTATCTGAAGAACTAGGTAGTCCCGTAATCCCTACGGTTGCAATAAAAAATAAGGGGCTAATGGAGCTTATGAGAACGGCCATGAAACTATCCCAGGAGAAAAAGGAACCAGGACCAAAACTAGAAGATGAAGAAAGATGGAAGAGGATAAAGGAAATAGTGGATAAAGTGCAAATTCAGGTGGATAAGGAGCTTACCTTTATTGAAAAGTTAGAGAATTGGACTATACAACCTTGGCCAGGAATCCCTATAGCCCTGTTGGTACTAATTGCCTCTCTAGGAGTTGTAGTAGGGGGAGGAAAAGCTTTAAGGGCTGCAATCCTTCTACCCTTAGTTAGACAGGTAATTATGCCCCTCCTCAATAAAATAGTTTCCCTAGTTATTCCTGCTGGAATACTCCGAAATGTATTGGTGGGGGAATTTGGTATTTTTGTAATAGGAATTGAATGGCCCTTTGCCCTTATATTGCCTTATGTTTTTTTATTCTATCTTGTATTTTCATTTTTAGAAGATAGTGGCTATCTACCAAGGATAGGGGTATTAGCAGACGGTATTTTAAGGCGTATAGGTATCCAGGGAGGAAATATTATACCTATAATGCTAGGCTATGGATGTGCTGTTCCTGCCATAATAGGAACAAGGGCAGCAACTACCTATAAGGAAAGGATTATGGTAGCCTCCT
Source organism: Tissierellia bacterium (assembly GCA_012728725.1). Classification (GTDB taxonomy): domain Bacteria; phylum Bacillota; class Clostridia; order Tissierellales; family Tepidimicrobiaceae; genus JAAYEM01. The sequence continues at coordinate 16,376 of JAAYEM010000058.1, forward strand.
TAGTTTCCTTTGCCGTCCCCTGCGCCTCACAAAGTGGAGCCTTTTTTGCTTTATTGGGAGATAAATCCATACTTGCTTTAATTTTTGTGTACCTACTGTCTATACTGGCAATGTTGACAGTTGGAAAAATCGTAAATAAGGTAATACCAGGTAAAAGTCAACCTATGCTTTTAGAGGTCCCTAATCTGTTATTACCTGATAAGGATGCTCTTAAAAAGAAATTAAAGATTAGGATGAAACATTTTCTAATAGATGCTGAAGGTCCTATGCTAATTGGTATAGTTATAGCGGCTATAGTAGCAGAAACTGGCATACTAAATGAAATCAGTAAGCTAATTGCTCCCTTTGTTGAAGGATGGTTAGGAATGCCAAAAGAAACCAGCCTTTCCCTATTATTAGGAATAATAAGAAGGGAATTGGCAGTATTGCCACTACTGGAAATGAATTTAACCACCTTACAATTGATTACAGGAGCAATAGTAGCCCTATTCTATCTCCCTTGTTTATCAGTTTTTGGAGTATTAGTAAAGGAATTTTCTTTGAAAGTAGCCCTATTTATAGGATTAATAACTACCACTTCTGCCTTCCTATTAGGTGGATTGTTTAATCAAATAGGCAGTATTATTTTAGGATTTGTAGGATAGGTGAAGGCCTATGATAAAGACTTGTACTAAATTAATAGAAAAAAGATGTTCTAAATATGATCTATTGACTAGACTATATGGATTATATTACAAAAACCTTGTAAAAAAGGAGATCAAACTGGCCAATGTAAAAAGTTGTGATAAAGTATTATGCATCGGTGGTGGTGCCATTCCCTGTACAGCCATAGAGTTTGCTAAACAAACCAATGCTCAAATTCATGTAGTAGACATGGATGATACTGCAGTAGAATGTGCTAGATGTGTAGTCAAAAAATTGGGATTGGATGACAAGATCACTGTAATCAGTGGAAAAGGTGAGGAAATTGATATAGAACCCTATGATGTAATCCACGTGGCATTGCAGGTAAGTCCAAAAGAAAAAGTATTGGAAAATATCTGGGAGAGATCCAAAGAAGGCAATAGGATAATAGTAAGAATGCCCAGAAAAAGATTAAGATCTTTTTATTCCAATATATCAGATGATTTTATTAAAGAGAATGTTAAAGAGGTTAAAAGTATATCTGTGGGTAATAAGCCATCTACCATGGATGAAATATTACTTATGGAAAAAATATAGGGGTATCAATATGGACAAGAAGCTAATAAAGTACATCCTCTACCTTATAGGGGTAATAATTGTAGGATTTATTATAATAAATACAGACTGGAAAAAGGTATACATCCATATTAGATCCATATCACTAAAATCCATAATATTATTACTCCTATTTCAGTATATTACAATCCTCCTTCTTACCCTTCAGTGGAAGTCAATGGCATTAAATGTAAAAGAGGGGGTATCCTTTCTAGATATACTGATGGTAAATGTAAAGGGTAACATTGTAGATGCTATTACTCCAGGGGTTAAGGCTGGAGGAGAGCTAGCCAGAATATATGAGCTAAGGAAGAGGCTAAATATAGATTTGGGCAACGCTACCATAATAGTAGGTTTGCAAAAAACTATAAGTATCCTTAGTTTTCTTTTTTTAACCCTATTAAGCTTAATATGGTTCAATTTTACCATGGCTATGGATAGACAGTACCTATATATTTTTTTAATAGTCATTGCCCTATTTTCTATATTTTTAGGATTATTATTACTTTTTTCATTGAGACCATATGGATTAATAAAAGTCCTTTATAAGATACTAGGCAAATCCAGATTTATAGAGAAAATAGAAAATACCATAAAAGAATACAGTAATATAATAAAAAAACTTTGGAGTGAAAAGAAAAGATTATTAAATCAAATGCTATTGGCAATTTTTATTTGGTCCTTCTATGCCTTTAAACTAATGCTGCTTGTAAGGGAATTCCATGTCAGTATGGATTATATGTCTATAGCAGCCATAACTTTCCTCAGCTATGTAATTGGAATGTTACCCCTTCTTCCAGGCAGCATAGGCAGTTTTGAAAGCGCCATGGTAGCCCTACTTTCCATCAGAGGCGTGTCTATGGAAATGGGAATTTCCATCGCCTTTATCTTTAGGTTTGTAACCTTTTGGTTTGAGTTTATAATAAGCTGTTTCATTCTATTGTTGGATATTCTATTTGCCAGGAAAGGTGAAAAAAATGTTGGGATTAAAATACAATAAAATATCAAAACTGCATATACTGCCTAATCTAATTACTTACATTAATATGTCATTAGGGGCTGTGGCCATATTTATTAGCAGCAATGGCTCACCTAATAATATTAAAATTGCTGCCATGTTAATTTTAATAGCAGGACTTACGGATAAGCTGGACGGTTTTACAGCAAGGAAATTGGGAGTGGCCAGTAAATTTGGTAAAGAGCTGGATTCCCTCTGCGATACAATTTCCTTTGGAGTGGCCCCCCTTGTATTGTGGTGGAATATGAATAATGGCTTGTTAGGGATATATGAAATTTTAGTATCCCTCTTTTTTATCGGTAGTGGTGTGTTTAGATTGGCAAGATTTAATGTTATGGAAGAAGAATACATTGTAGGCCTGCCTATCACCATAGCAGGTATGGTTATGGGATTAAAGCATCTACTGGACATTAGTCATAGGTTTAGTTTTGTTAATAGAGCTATTATCAATATTGAAAATATCATAATTATGATATCCTTATCCCTATTGATGGTTAGTAGTTTTAAGATTAAAAAGCCTAAAATTTTATAAAAGGCTAATTTGAAAATGCAAAAAATAAAACAAGACACATATTATACTCATAGCATGTCCTTATAAGCACCAGATTATTAATCCTTTATAAATAAACGAACCTGGATAATGGCATAGAAATCGTCCTCAATTCACAATTTATAATTTAAAATTTGCGCCCTTTAGGGCGCATTTATGTTTTTCTTCCTAAGCCTATTTCTTATAAACTCCTGCATAAGGGTATATATTATGGTTCCTAAGGGGACAAATAGTATTATACCCATTACTCCAAATAAGCTACCCCCTAGGGTTACCGATACCAGGACCCACATGGATGGAAGTCCCACCGTCTTTCCTGCCACATGGGGGTATATTAGATTGCCTTCTATTTGCTGTATTATCAAAAACATAATTATAAACCAAAATGCCATTTGGGCATCCTCAACTAGGATCAATAGTGTTCCCACTGCAGCCCCTATAAAGGTTCCTACTATAGGGATAAATGAGGTAATACCAATTAGTATGCTGATTACAGGGGCATATGGGAATTTGAAAATCTTCATGGCTATAAAAAACATACTCCCAATTATAATGGCTTCCAAAAGTTGACCAGATAAGAAGTTGCTAAAGGTTTTGTTGGATAAATTTACAAGGTATACTAATCTATCATGAACCCTTTTAGGAAATAGGGCTAAAGATAGGCGCCTTACTTGGCCTATTAATTTTTCCTTCTGGAAGAGTACATATATGGAAAATACGAATCCTATGGCAATAGAGGCTATGGTACCTATTACAGATGTGGCAACATTAAATGTAGAAACCATCCAATCATAGGCCCTACTCCTTAACAAATGCATCCCTTTTTGCTCTATATTTTTCCAGTCTAAATTGATAGCAGTTAAAAATTTTTTAATGTTTTCTTTATCTGAAAAACCAGCAGTCTCAATCCAATTCAAAAAATTATCCCATACGCGAGGAATGCGGCTTGTCAATTCCTGAATTGAGTTATAGAATTCAGGCAATACCATAAATAGGCTTGTAAATATTACAAGGACAAATAAAAGGAAAGTCATTATGTAGCTAATAGGCCTTTTAATCTTATTGGGTATTCTTTTCAATATTGTTCTTTCAAAGAAACTCATGGGAAGATCCATAATAAATGCAATGGCTAAACCGATTATAAAAGGAGAAGCAACACCAATTATAGCTAAAAGGATATTCCATAGGCCTCTAATATTATCCAATAGCCACATTAAAATTATTCCAAAGGCTATTAAAAATAAAGCGCTTTTCATTTGATTAGACCTTATCTTCATTATACATCTTCCTCTCATATAAAAGTAAAAAATGGCAATGTGTAATAAAATTCATTACTTCTTATCATCCCTACCCTTTCATTTCCCTAATATATCTTTATACAATCCATTACACCATAATTATAGTTTTTTTACAATATTATATTTTTATTGCACATAATCTTTTCAACTACTAAAAATAGATAGAATAAATACCCTAATTATATATACACAATTGTTTTCTAATTTTAACCTGTTTAAACACTTTTTAATGGCAATATATTCTATACATTAAAAGATAACTGGTATCCTTTATTAATCAGCTAAATAACCAATAAAAAAACTAGTTTAATTTTTGTATTTATTTTATAAAATTTACACACAATAGAGGTACGAAAGGAGAGATAGCTATGAAAAAAATGGGATTATTGCCTAAGTTGATTATTGCCATTATACTTGGGATAATTATAGGAAGATTGGCACCAGCCTGGATAGTAAGAATATTAGCAACCTTTAACGGCCTGTTTGGAAACTTCTTGGGATTTGCTATCCCATTAATCATAATAGGATTTGTAGCTCCTGGAATTGGAGAGTTGGGAGAAGGGGCTGGCAAGCTATTAGCAGTAACTGCTGGCCTTGCCTACGGTTCTACTATTTTTGCTGGTGTTTTAGCCTATTTAGTATCCTCAATAGTATTACCAACCTTTTTAACTCCTGGAGCATTAAATGTGGAGTCAACTAATCCAGAAGAAGCTCTACTTGCTCCCTTTTTCCAGGTGGAGATGCCTGCAATTTTCGGGGTAATGACAGCCTTATTAATTGCTTTTACCCTAGGTCTTGGAATAGCAACTATCAAAGGGGACACTATTAAAAACTTTATGAAAGAGTTTCAGTCTATTATAGAAAAGCTTATATCTAGAATAATAATTCCCTTACTCCCCTTCCACATATTGGGTATATTTGCTAATATGACCTATGCTGGACAGGTGGCTACTATATTATCCGTATTTGCAAGGGTATTTGTAATGGTGATTTTGCTTCATATCACCGTTTTGATAATCCAATTTATGGTTGGTGGAACTGTGGCTGGAGGCAATCCTTTCAGGATGTTAAAAAACATGATACCTGCTTATCTTACAGCAGTAGGTACCCAGTCTTCAGCAGCTACAATACCTGTAACTTTAGCACAAACTAAAAAGAATGGGGTTCAAGATGGAATAGCAGATTTTGTCATCCCCCTATGTGCCACCATCCATTTGTCGGGAAGCACCATCACATTGGTTTCTTGTTCCATGGCCGTTATGATGCTAAATGGAATGAATACAAGTTTTGCAACTATGTTTCCCTTTATACTGATGTTGGGAATTACCATGGTTGCTGCCCCTGGAGTGCCTGGTGGGGCTGTTATTGCAGCTTTAGGATTATTAGAATCGATGCTAGGCTTCCCCCCTACCATGCTTTCATTAATGATTGCCCTATATGTAGCTCAGGATAGTTTTGGTACTGCAACCAACGTTACAGGGGACGGTGCCATTGCCCTTATAGTAAATAGGATTTCTGGATACCGATTAAGATGATATATATTTGCATCTAGAATATATTAAATTAAAATGCAAAAGGGCTTTTAGTCCCTTTTGCATTTATGTTTCCACATAAGTCTAGCCCAGTATTGTAAACTCTAAAATATACCCGATTAATCCAGCGGCCAAACTAAAGGGGATACTGTAGATCATTTTTTTAATTGTAAATTCCATTCCAAAAAAGCCCACCTCAAAGGGAAATTTACTCAAACTTAGTAAAGACCAGCCAGTAATCATGGATATGACAGTACCCAGACCCGCTCCAGAAACTATTATAGAGGCTACAATGGGATAAAAGGCATAGGGGCCCATGGCAAGGAGCATGCCACCAAAAGTCCCCAATACTATTCCTTTCAATCCCGCTTCTGTAGACAACCAGTTTTGTACAAACTCTCTAGGTATTAAAACTTCTATAATTCCCGCCAAAAGAAGGGCGCCCATTATTATGGGAGCTGTTATTACAAATTGCTTAATACCCTTTTTTATTCCCTCATAATGCCCTCCCGTCTTCCTATAATTTATAAATATAAGTATGACTGCTGCTATACTAAGAATTATGGTGGTCTCTGCCATCCCTTTCACCTGCCTTCAAATCTGATACAAAAGTTATTATATTGGGGTATCGCTGAACCAATAAGCCTACAATAATGGGAATAGGAAGGGTTATTAGGAATCTAATAATGGCTGTTTCCAAACCAACAAAACCCACCTCCATAGGTAAACGGGAAAGGTCATAAATGTGTTTTCCAAATAGGAATGAAATCATTATATAAATGGGTAAATTCTTATCCTTAAAACTCATCACAAAGGGATAATAAATATAGGGCCCCCCTGGAAAAAGCCCTCCGGCAATAGCACTTACTATTATTGCCTTAATTCCACTAAATACTTGCAGCCATTTTTCTATAAGGTCTGCTGTAAGGAGTACATTTAACTGGCCTATAATTATAAATGATGCAAGGAGCATGAAAAATGAACTGGTTGCAATTCCTTTGGACTTGTTAATCCCCTCTAAAATTATTGAGCCTCCACCCACAAAATAAGCTATTATAAGTAAAATAGCCAAGGCTCCATAAATAATAACAAAAGATTGTTTCAAATTACCCACCCCTTAAAAACTCTATTTATTATAAATATTATCATATTTGGTTGTCTTTGGTAATAAGGCATGCAAAAAATCAAGCTTGAATTATTGCCTAATTCAAGCCTAATTCCCTATAACCTTTACATATTTTCTTCTTGTAAGCATATAAAATATTCCATATACTATTATAAATATAGCTATACTTATAATTGTGGGGATTGTTAAACTATAATTCATAAGGTCACTTAATACGGAAATAGCCACTATGCTGTGGATTATTCCCACTATAAGGGGCATTAGGAAAAAGATTCCCACCAGATCATACATGCTGGCACCAGCCATAAAATTTGAAATTCCCCTAATCTTTCTGCACCAATAAAATCCATCCTAATAGGGTATATTTATGTCCATTATGACTAAATGGGGATCTTTGCAAACTCCTGCAGTATATCCTCAAAGTTTTCAACATAAAGTCCTTCAAATCCCCATTTGCTAAGGCTATCTTTTATGCTATTGCAAAGGGGCTTTATCGTCCACCACTATTAATATCCTATACATCTTATCACCCCAAACTACTAACCCTATGTTAGATTTACCAACATTTATATCTATTTAAATTGTAGTATTCTAGATTTTATTCTAAAATCCTTCTTTATACACTATTAATCAATGGGTTGCCCTTAATTTAATTATTGCAGTAAAAAAGCCATTGGGAGAAAATCTCCCTATGGCTATATAATCTTTAAACTGTCCCAATTATTCTCTTGATGGTTAATCTCCATGAAAACATCCCTATTCTAAGGACCAGTTCCTCCACCTATTTATCTCCCTATTTCTTAAGCTTCTCTGGTCATATTTCTTTAAAGCTTTATCAATTTTATCAAGCAATAATTCCTTCTGTTCTGGTAGTTTCCCCTTTAATATCAATGCATTGGTTTTGTGGGTTCCATTGAATATGGTATTTTTCATGTGTAGGTTTTCCAACAATAGTCTTTCTTCCCTAATGGTATCTAGTACGCTTAATCTTTCAAATTCCCCCTTCCTTATCCTTTCTACCAATTTTGCATTTTTGAATACTACCATGGTAACTACTATAATAACCTGGGGGTTGACCATGGAAAGTAAGCTGGCTGTATCTATTGCATTTTCCTTGCTAAGCCTTTTCCCTCCAAGGCCTAACATAATATAGGTGGAATAGTCAATGCTTAATTCCTCTAATTTAGCCAGGGCCCTATAATTGTCCTCCCTGCTTATCCCCTTATTGTGGTAGGCTAATATCTCATCATTGCCCGACTCCACACCTACGGACAATTGTCCCAGGCCCAAATTTTTAAGCTCCAACAGCTCATCCTTACTCTTTCTTAAAATATCATCAGCTCTGGCAAAAGAGCTTATATTCTTTACTTGAGGAAAATATTCCCTTATCAGATGGATTATATCAATTAAAATACCAGTATCCAAACAAAGAGGATTTCCTCCTGCCATAACAACCTTTTCTACAGGCCTTCTTCTATTGGAATAAAACTTTCTTAAAATATTCAGCCTATTTTCTATTTCTTCCAGTCCAAAGAACTTAAACTTATTCCCCTGATTGAGATCACAATAAAGGCATTTATCCCAACTACACCCAAGGGAAACGGGAACTGCCACACTATAGCCCTGGGTCATTGGTACATAGAAGTATTCACCGTATTCTTTGTATACATCCTTCAGCATATTACCCTCCTTAGCTTCTGCAAGGATTATTTCAATATAAAATTTATATGTGAAACCTCCAGGCTGCTATAATACCTGGAGGTTTTAATCCAATATCAATCCTAATTCCTGGGCAAAAATATAGGCTTCCTTATATTCATTAAAATTTAACCTTCTATTTATCTGGTCATATTCATAAGCCTTGTAGGTAGGATAGTATTGGCTCATAAGGTTTACTAGAGAGTCAGGGGACAAATTATCCTTAATAAACTTTAATACCTCCTTGGTGTCCTCTAAGCCCCCTGGAAGCATTAAATGTCTTATAATCAATCCCCTATAGCCTATTCCCCTATCATCTACTTTCAAGCCTCCTACCTGCCGGTCCATCTCCTTTAAGGCTGCTTTTGCCCTAGCTGGATAATCTTTAACTTTTGAGTATTTCTTAGCCAGCTCCCATGAACTATACTTAAAATCTGGCATATAAATATCTACTATCCCATCTAAAAGTTTCAATGTTTCAACCTTCTCATAGCCTCCTGAGTTGTATACTAAGGGCAGGCCTAGCCCCTTTTCAACGGCTATGTAAAGGGCTTCCAATATATTGGGAATAAAATGGGTTGGGGTAACCAGGTTTATATTATGGCATCTATAATGGTTTTGCAGTAACAGCATTGTCTGTGCCAATCTTTCATTGGATATTATATCTCCCCTGCCTTCATGGCTTATATCATAATTTTGGCAAAAAACGCATCTCAGATTACAATAACCAAAAAATATGGTTCCCGAACCCCTGTATCCAACTAGTACATCTTCTTCACCAAAATGGGGACCAAAACTGGATACTACTAGCTTATCATTAATTCTACAAAATCCTATACTTTTAGTCCTATCCACCCCACATTCATGGGGGCATAGTTGGCAGTTAGTCAAATGCTTTTTAGCTTCCTCTACCCTTTTAAGCAAGGTCCCCTCTTTAAATAGTTTTATATAACTTGCTTTATAACCCATCATACCTACCAGTCCCCTTAATCTTTCCATGATGAAAATGTACCCAATTTCATTATATCACAACTATCTCCCCTTGAAAAAGCTAGGAAGTTATCAATATTCTTATATAACTATTATATCGGCTTTTACACATTATTCCCTTTATTGCTTAATGCTAAATTTCATTATTAATTTTATTAATACTAGTTTTTCTACCATTAATACTTTCTATTATTAATGGCTTTATTATACTGATATAATTAAAATTAAATGAAAAGCTGATTATTATATAAGGGGGATATAATATGGATATTAAGCAGAGTGTAGATATAATTGAGTCCTATTTAGATTTGGACCGGAAGCCGGTAGGGGTCAAATTCTTTTTCCATAAGGAGGAATTCGATAATTTCCAAGTTCCTCAAAGGGATCGTAAAGTAACCTATTGTAACTCGGTACAGCTGGCAAGTAGGGGTAAGGCTATGAAACTGACTAAGGAGAACCAAGCATGTCCTAACGGAGCAATGGCTTTAAAGATGAGAGAAGTACCTGAACCCATGGCAAGTGGAAAGGCCAGATTTAGTAAAAATATATACCATAGTGTGGAAATATCAAAAAGCATTAGTGACAGCATGTTATTCCTTAAGGAAGAACCAGTTGGCATTGCAGTCATGCCCCTTGAAAACTACGAAATAGATCCTGATGTTGTAATAGTGGTAAGCAACCCATATAATATAATGAGGATGATCCAGGGACATGCCTACTTCAATGGCTACACAAACAACTTAAGAACCTGTGGTCTCCAAGCAGTCTGTCAGGATCTGACCACCTATCCCTATAACACTAAAGACATCAATATCACCCTATTGTGTCCTGGCACCCGCCTGGTTGCCAACTGGCAGTTTAATGAAATAGGAATTGGGATTCCCTTTGAAAAGTGGTATGAAGTTGTAGAAGGGGTCAAAGAAACGGCTAATCCTTTTGAAAGAGATAAGAATAAAGAAGGCATTGTAAATAGATTAAAAGAACGGGGATTAGATGCAAGTGCTATCAGATTTAATGAGAATTATGATGACGGTTCCTATTCTGGTGGAAAAATTCAAATTGATAAATAGTTCCTTTGATAATTTGATATTAAATGCTCATTGTACAGGCCTCCAAAACTGGAGGCCTACAGTTTTTAATGAAAGGAACAAATAGAAAAATTCTTATAGCCGTATTATTTCATTAAATCAACACACAATATACATAGAAAGAGGAACAATTGTATTTAAAGGCATTAGCCTAGTGGAGGGATAGGATGGATTTTATAAAGAATTATAGATTAAAAGAAGATGACAATGGTTATACCCTTATATTGTATTTAGACATGGGACTGACTGAGTTTGCCGATGAATTTGGAAGTAAAAGGGAGGAACAAATCCATAATCTAGATAAATTAATAAAGGATTTTATCAAAAATAATTTTCCCCACATAAGGATTAATACTGTTAAATTAATGGTGGGAACAATAGCAGTTGCAACTATTAGCCTGCAAGGATTAACAGGCTTTGCAGAGGAATTAAAACCAAAGGCCAAACCCGCTTTTAACATGACCTATTCCTATTTTGGAAGTGGAAGGGATATTATTGAAAGCCTAGATAGGACAGGTCACTTACTAGATGTGGTATCTCCTACCTATTTTGATTTAACAGCTGATGGAAATCTAAAAATAACTGAACTATTTGATCCCTATACCATAAAACTAATGCAAAACAGAGGCTTCAATGTGGTCCCCTTCCTCAGCAATCACTGGGATCGAGACATTGGAAGAGCTGCCCTTAAAAATAAGGATACATTAATAAAAGATATTGTAAGTGTTATCAATACATATAATCTAGACGGAATTAATGTTGATATTGAAAATTTAACCCTAGAAGATAGGAATGATTTTACCCTATTCATAAAGGAGTTAAGAAAGGCTATTCCAAAGGATAAAGAAGTATCTGTAGCCGTGGCAGCCAATCCCCATGGATATACAGGAGGCTGGTATGGTTCATATGATTATACAAAATTGGCAGAACACGCTGATTATCTAATGATTATGTCTTATGATGAACACTATGAAACTGGGGACCCTGGACCAATTGCCAGTTTAGGCTTTGTGGAAAAATCCATAAAATATGCATTAAAATATGCTCCTCCTTCAAAAATAGTAGTGGGCCTACCCTTTTTTGGTAGGTATTGGAAGGATGATGGAAGCATTAAGGGTAAGGGCATTTCTTTAATTAGGATCCAAGAACTGATAAAAAAATATAAGGGTACTATCACATTTGACCCCTACTCTAAATCCCCCAGGGTCAATATCCATATTACAGGATATGAAAGGGATATACCTAAAGGAAGGTATACCATCTGGTTTGAAAATAAGGAATCCATACTCTATAAGTTAAACCTGATTGAAAAATATAATCTAAAAGGAGCAGGTAGTTGGAGCCTTAATCAGGCTACACAAGATATCTGGAATATATATAATCAATGGGCTAACAGTAGTAGGGTCTTTATAGATGTCAGAGAGGGATGGGCCAGGGCACCAATAATTTCTATAAGTGAAAGGGGATGGATGATTGGTACAAGGGATTTTTACTTTGAGCCCAATAGGGCATTAAGTCGGGCAGAAGCAGCTACTATTATAGTTCGTATTCTAGGATTGAAAGACAATCATTCCCCTATCCCATATTTTATTGATATTCCATATAATCATTGGGCAAGAAGGGATATTGAAATTGTATTACAACATGGGCTGATGAAAGGAATGGGAAATCATAGATTTGCACCTGATGAACCATTAACTAGGGAAGAAATGGCTGTATTGTTAACCAGATTATTAAAAATTTCCCCTTCCCCAAGGATACAAAGCCCCTTTAAGGATCTAGACCCTTCAAGCTGGTCCTATCCCTATATAGTTTCAATGGTTAAAGAGAATATATTTCAAGGATATGAAGACGAAACCTTTAGGCCAAAAGAAAAGGTTACACGGGCTCAGATGGCAGCACTACTAGATAGGATCAAGGATATACTGCCTTAGGAAAGGATTTAAAATTCACCAGTATAGATGGGGTATAAATTTCCTTTAAAGGCAAATGAAACCCTACCTGTCTCTTCAGATACCACAAGTACCAGGGCATCACTCCTTTCAGATAAACCTATAGCAGCCCGATGCCGAGTACCAAGTTTTTTATCACCAAAGGTTTTGTCAGTTAGAGGAAGGACATTTGCTGCAGAAACAATTAATATACACCTCCTATCATATTTTGTCACCCCTTGAAATTATTATGTATATTTCATTTCCATCATTGGGATATTAAAATTTAATATTTTAAATTTGACATCACAAAAAAATCCCCCCACTTCTATAGTTTAGGGGATTTTGTTTTAGGATAAAATTTTCTCTAAGAAAAGATCCCTCTCCCCTCTTAATTGGGGAGACAGGGGTCTTTTCCACTATTTACCATTATCTAGATTCACAATAGATATAATCTGCAAGTCTTATGGCTAATGCAACATTAGAAATAACTGGACCAGCAGCACTTAGGGTGGGAAGAACACTATTATCTGCCACATAAAGGCCAGAAACCCCATGTATTTGTCCATGTATATTTGTAGCTGAAGTTGCAGGATCTGTGCCCATTCTACATGTACATGACTCATGCATATCTGCACCAGGTGGTCTAAGGACCAAAGTTGATTCATCTAGGCTTACTCCCATAGCAGCTGCACTTTGCCTGATGCCCTGCTCCATTTGTTTAGCTACCATATAATCTTTGCTACTTAAAGAATATTTAACTTGTTGTAGGGAACTCCAAATTTATCTTTTTCATGAGGATCAATATATACTCTATTTTCAGCTCGAGACTCCACTCTTCCAAAAGCTGCAAACACAATTACAAGCTCATCTGGAAGAATCTTATCCTCAAATTGCTGGTATGAGAAATATTGATTTGGTCCAAGAATTTGAATTTGGTAAGGTGATTCATGGGTTTCAAATTTTAATATGGATAGATTGCCTAGTTCACCATAGAATTGCCTTCTGCTTATGGTACCAATAGCTATCATAGAAACATGGCCTGTCAAATAGCGCCCTATTGCAGACCCCTCTATTCCAGAATTTAGAAGTATTCTTGGAGTCTCTAATGTACTGCAGGATAATACTATATTTTTGGCCCTAAGTATATGGGACTTCTTATCAGGTGAAAATACTTCTACCCCAACAGCCCTTCCATTATCTACAATTACCCTTGCAGCATAGGCATTTACAGCAAGGTCGTAGGGTCTGTCAAACATTGCAGCAGCTAAAGTATTTATAGAGCTAAACCAAGGGTTGGAATGAATCATTCCCTGATGGGAAGGTTCCATATCGAAGGCCAGTGGCATATTGTTTGCTTCCCAAATTCCATTTGCATGAAGCCTATTTAACATAATATGCTGAAGCAAGGAGCCTTCTGCATATCGAGTTGTAGCTTTTAATACATCCTCCGCCATACCATAATATACGTCTAGCTCTCTAGGATTAATGGGCCATTTATATAGTTCAGATTGAATTGGTCTTGGAATAGCCCCATTCCAGAACATGGATCTTCCTCCAAGGGCGTATACCATACGGGCACCAGAAAATTCAGGGAGCCGCTCCCCTATTGGGGTGGAATTATCCGGTAGTAATTGGTCCCTTGCAGTATCAACGTTCTGTGTAGGAATGTTAAGGGAATGGGAGTGAAATAACTTATCCCCTTTTTCAATTATCCCTATCTTTTTATGGCCTTGGTTTTCCATAGCTGGCAAAGTCTATATAGGGTTGCCCCTCCTCCAGGACCTGTTCCAACAATAAGCACATCATAATTGGTTTTTGACATTTCTTCAAGGGTTTTTGTTGGAATCCAATTATTTTTGTAAGGCATTATGGTTGCTCCTTTCTTATATATTGCAATCTACTTATCAATATTTATCATATGAATTTACACCTAATTAAGTGTTAATATTGGTCTTATAAATTTAATACTGGCACTTAAGCTTAAATCAAATATTATTAGTCCTATTTCAAATTTGAACCAATAAAAATGGGGCTGTTTCAAAATAGAAAACCCTTAAAAGAAAAACAGGTCTTTGAGCTAGCTCAAAGACCTGTTTTTTAGTATAATTTAACTACCATGAAAAACTATACTAAAATAAATCATAAATCAAAAAAATGCAACTAACTTTTAGCTTTGATTTGACCAACAATTTTGATGTGGAAGACGAGGTTTTCCTGGTGCACAATATTGTAGAGGAGATGAATTTAAGTTTTTTAGATAGTGCCTATCCTAGCAGGGGTAGAAAGCCAGTTGTAGAACCAAGGACCATGTTGAAAATTTTAGCTTTTGCA
>JAAYEM010000059.1 GCA_012728725.1 Tissierellia bacterium
CTCAACTAGATAGATTTTATAACTCATCTATATCTTCTCCTTACGGTTAAGTGGGTATATATAAATTATAACAAAATCCTTACTAGCTTTCATTATTGCTGATAATGTCCTTTATTATAAGTTATACTATACAAAAGGTATGGTATAGGTATAAAATAATTATGGGAAATTGTAAAAAAATCAGCTGTGAATTTTACAATAAAAACATATTTTATCCATACTTATTTTATAATCATTGATTAAACTATAGACACAATATAAGTAGGGAGGGTAATATATGGATGAAAATAGAAGAGATTTTGAGGATATGGTAGAGGTAACAGAAGGGACAGATGTAAAGGTGGAAAAAGAGGAAATAGACCATACATTGGAAGATGAAGAAGTGGTAAAGGATGGGGAAGTAGTAGAAAATCCAGATATAATAGAAGAAACTATCGTAGATCAAATAAATATAGAGGCTAAGGGAAAGAAAAAGGGAAGAAGGGGAAAAATCCTATCCTATATAGCAGTAGCCTTAATAGCTTCCATTCTTGGGGGAATAATATCACCCTATATCCTAATAAATTATATATATCCGGACAAATTCAAAACAGAAGAAGCTATCCAGCCCCATACCCAGGAAACCTATATTATAGAAGGGGATGCTGTAAATGCCATATCCATAGCTGCTAAAAAGGCAATGAGTTCTGTAGTTGGAATAACTACGGTGGAGATTAAAGATTTTGGATTTTTGCAACAGGAAGTAGATGGAGTAGGCTCAGGGGTAATAGTAGATAAAAATGGATATATACTTACCAATTCCCATGTAATAGGAGATGGAAGGGCTAAGGAGATAAACGTACTATTTGAAGATGGCAGCCAAAAACCTGGTCAAGTTTTATGGTTTGATCCATCCTTAGATTTAGCCGTAGTCAAAGTAGATGCCACCAATTTACCCCAGGCGGTATTAGGAGATTCAGATGAGCTAGAAATAGGGGAAGTAGCTATTGCCATTGGAAATCCTTTAGGGTTAGAGTTCCAAAGGACTGTAACTTCTGGTATTATTTCTGGTCTTAATAGGTCCATTAGGGTTGACCAGTATAATGTGATTGAGGATCTAATTCAGACAGATGCTTCCATTAATCCTGGAAATAGTGGAGGACCCCTATTAAATAGTAAAGGGGAAGTAATAGGTATAAATACGGCTAAAATTAAAACAGCAGAGGGCCTAGGCTTTGCCATACCCATCAATATAGTTAAACCCATAATAGAACAGGTAATAGAACATGGAACCTATAAGACAGTATTTATTGGAATAGCTGGAGTGGATGTTGAAATATATGAAAGGCGTTTAGGAGTAGATTTACAGGCTGAAGATGGTGTAGTAATAATCCAGGTAGAGCCCAACTCACCTGCCAGCAGGGCAGATTTGAGAAATGGAGATATAATTACAAAAATAGATGATAAGGAAATTAAAAATATGAATCAGATTAAGAAGGCCCTTCATAATTATAAACAGGGGGATAGGGCAGTATTAAGTATAATTAGGAACGGTAAAACCATGGAAGTAGAATTGGAGTTTACCCATGTAAGATAATATGAAACCCTAAGCCCAATTATTGGGCTTAGGGTTTATTTATACATTATAGTTTAGCCCTTTCATATTGTACAGGCCAATCAATATCATGGTTTAATCTTTTAGCCGCCCCTAGTGGCCAATAGGGATTTCTAAGGAGCTCCCTACCTATATATACAAGGTCTGCCCTTCCATTTGACAATATCTCTTCCGCCATTTCAGGCTGGCTTATTAGGCCACCGGCAATGACTGGTAGCTGGGTTCTTTGCCTAATTATTTCAGCAAATTTAATCTGGTAGCCTGGATAGACCTTTATTCTAGTAGCTACTACTGCTCCTGAACTTACATTGACTATATCTACACCCTTATCCTTAACCAAGTTTAATATTTCAGCCAGGTCTTCTGGATGATTCCCCTCATCTACATAATCCTCAGCGGAAACCCTAACTATTATTGGTTTCTTTTCAGGCCACACCTTCCTTACTTCTTCCACTATCTCCTTTAAAAATCTAGCCCTATTTTCCAGACTACCACCATATTCATCGGTCCTTTTATTGGTAAGGGGGGACAGGAATTGGTTTATCAGGTATCCATGGGCGGCATGAATTTCAATTACATCAAATCCAGCCTCATTAGCCCTTCTAGCCCCTTCCCTGAAGGAGTGTATTACATCCTCTATATCTTTTTTGGTCATTTCTATAGGGACCTTGTACCTTTCACTGAAGGCTATAGGGCTTGGAGCTATAATTTCTTCCCCTTCTACTTCACATTTTCTTCCCGCATGGCCCAACTGGATTCCAACTTTTGCCCCATATTCTTTACAGATATTTACTATCTTAGCCAGGCCTTCTATATGGGAATCATCCCAGATTCCCAAATCCCTGCCACTAATCCTACCCCGTCCTTCTACTCCAGTAGCTTCCAATATTATAAGGCCAACTCCTCCTATTGCCCTGGTACCGTAATGGATATAGTGGAATTCCTTTGCATGTCCATGTTCATCGGAACTGTACATGCACATAGGGGGCATAACAATCCGATTTTTTAATTCCATATCCTTTATTTTAATGCCTTCAAATAATTTTGCCATATGGATTCTCCTTTCTTTTCTCCTACTTAATTTTACCCATAGGATGGTAAAATTATCAACAAATCCAAAAAGTATCCACAGTTTATTTATCAAAATTAATAATTAAGGGCAAATTGTCCACAATATTTTGTAAACTAATAATAATATTCTATAAATTCTTTTAAAAAACTATGCAAAGCTGTATAATTATTTATATGTATTATATATTTTAGGAGAGGATTAAAATGAAGGTTATGATTGTGGGGGCAGGGAAATTAGGATATAAGTTAGCTGAAGCAATGGATAATGAGGATATTGATGTAACTTTAATGGATGTAAATTTTAAGGCCTTGGAAAAAATAAGTGACTATTTAGATGTATTAACTGTAGCTGCAAACGGCATACAAATTGGAGCATTAAAGGAATTAAATATAGATACTTATGATCTACTTGTGGCAGCAACAAATAGCGACGAAACTAATACCTTAATATGTACTTTAGCCAAAAAGTTAAAATGCAAAAAAACTATAGCTAGAATTAGAAATCCAGAATTTATTGAACAGTTGGATTTTGTAAAAAATGAAATGGGGATAGATCATATTATAAATCCGGATTTGCTAACGGCAATTGAAATAGAAAGGTATTTGTCTAAGAGCTATAATTTTTATTCTGATGATTTTGCTAAGGGTAAGGTTTCCATGGTTGATTTTAATATAGGAAATATAGAAAGTTTTGTAGGTAAGAAACTAAAGGAATTAAAAGGACTAGAGGGACTTTTGATAACTGCTATAAAAAGAGATGGAGAATTGATAATTCCTGATGGTTCAACCCAACTAATGGCAGATGATGTTATTCACGTTATAGGAAAGATCAAATATATAAATAAGTTAGGAGAGAGGCTGAAAATTAATATAAACAAAAAGCAGACTAAAAAGGTTCTAATCCTAGGGGGAGGTAAAATTGGTTACTATTTAGCCCAGAGGTTAGAAAATTCGGATATAAATGTGACAATAATTGAAAGAAATAGGGATAGATGTGAATATTTAGCACAAAGGCTTAACAATACCCTGATAATCCGAGGAGATGGAACTGATGTTAATCTATTGGAAGAAGAAGATTTAGCATCCTATGATGCATTTGTAGGGGCAACTGGATTTGATGAACAAAACTTATTGATGGCTTTAGTAGCAAAGCAATTGGGAGTTAATAAAACCATTGCTAAAATAAGCAGACCTAACTATGTTCACATAATAGATAAATTGGATATTGATGTGGCTTTAAATCCCGTTAATATTACCGTAAGCAATGTATTGAAATTTATTAATGGTGGAAGGGTTGCTTCAGTTTCCTTACTGTTAGGTGGGGAAGGTGAAGTAATGGAAATAATTGTATCTGAAGATCTACCCATAGTAGGAAAACCCCTATCCCAATTGGGACTACCAAAGGGTATTATAATTGGAGCAATTGTTCATAAGGGAGAAGTAATTATACCAAATGGGAAGAGCGTTATTCACAAAGGGGATAGGATGATAGTATTTTCCTTAACCTCCCATATGCCTCTATTGAAAAAATTGTTAAAACCCAGCAAGGGAGGTATATTTAATGAACTATGGGCTGGTCATTAAAATATTAGGCAATTTACTAACAGTAGAAGCCCTATTAATGATTCCTTCTTTATTAATAGCCTTATACTATAGTGAAAATGATCAGATGGCTTTTTTAACTAGTATATTTATAACTGGTATTATTGGGCTTATAATGAGTAAAAGTTTTAAATATAGGAATATTATCAGAGCTAAGGAAGGACTAGTAATAGTTGTTTTTGGATGGCTTTTGGTTTCTATTTTTGGATCTTTACCCTTTGTATTTTCAGGCAGTATCCCATCATGGGTGGATGCTTTTTTTGAAACCGTATCTGGATTTACAACTACAGGGGCCACAATATTAGATAATGTAGAAGCCTTACCTAAAGGGGTATTATTTTGGAGATCCTTTACCCACTGGATAGGTGGAATGGGAATATTGGTATTTACTGTTGCTATTCTACCTGCTTTAGGGGTAGGAGGATTTCAAATATTTAAAATGGAAAGTCCTGGACCTAGGCCAGATAGGATTGTACCTAGGGTTAGGGATACTGCTAAAATTCTCTATAAGACCTATTTAATAATTACTATTTTGCAGATAATACTACTGTTTTTAGGGAAAATGCCTTTGTTTGAGGCTGCCCTTCATACCTTTGGTACAGTGGGTACTGGAGGATTTGGTATTAAAAATGCTAGTGTAGGCGCCTATGATAGTACCTATATTCATTTAATAATAGGTATATTTATGATACTGTCAGGAGTTAACTTTTCTCTTTATTATTCCCTTTTTAAGGGTAGGTGGAGGGAATTTATAAAAGACGGAGAATTAAAATTTTATCTGGCTATAATACTTGGGTCAATCATTTTAATAACCTTAAATATTAATAAAACTATATATGATAATATGGGATTAGCTTTAAGGGACAGTTTTTTCCAAGTAGGATCAATTATTACCACTACTGGTTATTCCACAGTTGATTTTAACCAATGGCCTGCTTTCAGTAAATTGATATTGTTTTCCCTAATGTTTATTGGAGGATGTGCAGGTTCAACTGCAGGTGGAATGAAAACCATTAGAGTATTGGTCTTATTGAAATTGGTGAGGAGGGAGCTATCTAAAGTTTTCCATCCCAGAGCAGTATTACCTATTAAAATTGGAGATAAGGTAGTTTATGATGACATGGTTACAAGCATATCCATATTTTTTATATTATATATTTTAATTTTTACATTAGGTACTATTCTAATATCATTGGAGGGAATAGACTTTGAAAGTTCAGCTAGTGCTGTAGCAGCAACTCTTGGTAATATTGGGCCAGGATTTGGATTTGTAGGCCCTACTAGAACCTATAGTCAATTTAGCTATCCTAGTAAATTGCTTTTATCTTTATTTATGTTGTTGGGAAGATTAGAACTATTTACTATAATTGTACTCTTTGCACCAAGCATATGGAAAAAGGAATTATTATAAAATATTTAACCTAGATTAGGCAATTCATCTCCCATCTTCTATAATGGGGGATGAATTGCTTAAAAATTATTGACAAAGTATTATATTACAACATAATGCTAGAAAATAAAGCATTATAAAGAAATTGGTAAAATGCTTCATAATACACCTACCCAATATAAAAATAAATATTCTTTTTTAAAAAAGCAGATAGTTTAGCTTTATCAAATGTACAACTTAACCTATAACAAGCATATAAAAACTTCTTTAGAGACAAATCAGTAGGCTTTCCCAAATTAAAAAGCAAGGTAAAAATCAAAATTAATAGACAGATAAAAGATAAAATTAAATCAGTAACAATATCCAAAACTTTAACAAACAGATACTATGCCTCAATCCCAGTAGAAGAAGAAATAAAGCATTATCCAAAACAGACAAGAAGATTGGAATAGATTTAGGCATAAAAGATTTTGCAGTAACATCAGATGGAGACAAAATAATAAATCCAAAATGGTTAAGAAAATCAGAAGAAAGAATAAAGAAACTACAAAGAGACCTATCCAGAAAACAAAAAGGCAGTAAAAATAGAGAAAAAGCAAGACTTAGGCTAGCAAAGGCTTATGAAAAACTAGTAAACCAAATAAGAGGGTAGTTGGAAACTACCCTCTTATTTCATCAGCTGGACCAGCTTATTGAATAGTTGACTATTTTGTTTAATTATGGTTTCATTACCCAGCACGCACAAATAGTTTTCCTTCATTACATCCTCTATAAGGGGGGCCAAGGCCTTAATGTCCTCAAGCTTGGTGTTTAACACCTCATCCCTTGTTTTTTGTACATCAGCTTGGCTGATTTTAGATATATACCTATTTGTAGCTATTTGTCCCTTCATATGTGGGGTTGTAGCCGGATCTAAACGGCTTATGGTACCTATTATATAGGTACTTAATTCCGACTCATCTAAATTTAAATTATTAATGTAATCTGCCATATTATCATATACATTGACGGTGTTTTCCAGATTAGGATCCCTATAGGAGTAGGTGGTCAAATAGCCGGTCCTATCCAATATTATCCCAGCTCCATAAGCCCCTCCTTGGGCCCTAATCCTATTGTGGAGGTAGTCCCCATTCAATATGGTGGTTAAAACCTTCATGCTGCCATTATATTTGTAACCCAGCTTTTTAAAATTATATCCTTTGGATACATATTGGACATTGGCAGAGGAATATATCCCTTCATTAACCCTTTCCTCTGAAAAGCTATAGGCCTTAGCTTCAAATTTTTCCCTATTAAGCCCTTCCCTTATAAGTTTTAGATTATCCTTGACTATGGAGAAGTCCTCCCTATCCCCTGTAAAGCTTATTATCAAATTGTTTATATTGAATACCATATTATAAACCTTATTTAAATTGGATAGGATCTTTTCACTATTTTGGTCAAAATTATCAAGTATATCTGAAATAAACCAGTAAAAATCTAATCCCTTTAACTCTTCCAAATATTTTTTGGACTTGGAAAAGTAAGAACTAACCCTTCCAGCTGCCACAGCATGGCCCTTATCAAATATGGACATTTCAATCCTTGACTTTATCTGTTGCAGCAATTCTTTTATCCTTTTAACATCCTCTATTTTGGATTGGGTTATCAATTCGGAGATAAGCTCCATCAATTTGATAATATTTTTCCCTATAGCCTTTCCCTTGATTATCAATTTAGGGTATATTATGTCATCTTCATCCTTTTCAGTATATACGCTGGTATCGAAATTGATTCCACCCGTATTTACATATATTTCATTGGATAGTTCAGAATAGGATTTGGATTTGGTATCTACCTTTCCTAAAACCCCTGTTAGGAGGTTAATATAGGGGATCAGGTCCCTATCCACCATGCTTACATCAAAATATAGGTCCAGGTATCCAATTTTACTGGTAAATATATGGTGGAAAAGTATGGTATAGCCTTCTTCCTCTATTACCTCCTGAGGTATAATTTCAGCCTTAGGGTCTACATCGGATATGGATAGTTTGGGAATAGTTGCCTTGGCTTCTGGGGAATCTTCTGATAGCTGCATTTCTTTTAGTTTCTTATTTTCATCTATTAAGGCTTCAATCTCCTCTTGACTAAGGGACTGTTTATATTGGGCCAGTTCTTCTTCTATGGCCTTATCCTTTTCCTCTCCCAATCCCTTTTTAGGAGATATTACCACTAAAGAGCTGTGAGGATTGTCTATAATCCGTTCCTTTATAAATTTTTCAAAGTATCCTGTTTCTATATTTGCCCTAAGCTTATTTAAGGTCTCCTCATATTTTAGATGGGATAGGGGATGGCCATCGTATAGCCAGCTGTCCAAGGAATTTATATTGTATATAATCCCCTTGGTTGGGAATCTAGAAGCTTCCCTCAAATCGTATTCCACTATGTTGATACTGGCCTCTATTAATTTTTTATCCAGGCCTTCTTCTACTAGCCTATTTAGAGTGGAAAAAACTACTTTAACAAAATCCTCTTTCCTATCCTCACAGGTGTTTTTGGCAACTATACCAAATCCCGCCTGTAGTCCTCCAGTACTTATTGGGAATATATCCTCACCAATCCCCTCATCTATTAAGGCCTTCTTTAGAGGGGCTGCTGGAGATTCTACCAACATTATTGCCAAAATGTGATTCATAAGGTAGGTTTCCAGATCTGTATTTTCCCCTAAAACAAAATTGATGCTTAAATAGGAGCGGTTTGTATCATTTTCATCCCTTGAAATAGGGTAAAAGTCATGTATTTCCCTTCTAGCTGAAAAGGGTTTTTGCAAATCTATATGGGAATCTATTTCAATCTTATGGAAGTTAGATAGATAGTTTTCATCTATAAACTTTAACTGCTTCTTTATATCCCCATTGCCGTATAGGTATATATAGCTGTTGGAAGGATGATAGAATCTTCTATGGAAGTCTAGGAAGTCTTCATAGGTAAGTTTTGGTATTTCATAGGGATTTCCTCCAGAGGAATATCTATAACAGGTGTCTGGATAGAGGGATTTGGCTATATTTTCTTCTAGAATCCTTTCAGGGGATGAATAGGCTCCCAGCATTTCATTGTAGACTACACCATTGTATATTATCTTATCTTCTTTATTGAATAATTCATAATGCCATCCTTCCTGCATGAATATTTTAGGGTCTTCATATATTCTTGGATAAAAAACTGCATCTAGGTATACATCCATTAGGTTGAAAAAATCCTTTTCATTCCTGCTGGCTACTGGATACACAGTCTTATCGCTATAGGTCATGGCATTGATAAAGGTTTGTAGGGACCCCTTAACCATATCCATAAAGGGTTCCTTAGTTTTATATTTCCTAGAACCAGATAGGACACAGTGTTCAATAATATGGGGCACTCCAGTGCTGTCAGAAGGTGGGGTTCTAAAAGCTATAGAAAAGACCTTATTATCATCCTCATTTTCTAGGTGCAATAGCCTTGCTCCGCTTTTTTCATGGTAGAAGATTCTGGCTGTGGATTGTATTTCCTTTATTTCCTCTTCTTCTACTAGTTTGAATCCGTGATAGGTATTATTGACCTGAAACATTACCTTACCTCCTCTAAATGATTTAGTATCTTTATTTAAGTATTTACTCTTTCACTGTCTATTACTCATGGGTATTAAATAAATTATATCAACTATATAATTGCAAGTCTATATGGATGGAATTTCCCCTATAAATAAATAAGGTGAAGAATCAACTTCACCTTGCTAAACCACCTTATCCTTGGTCAATATAAGCTCCCTTTCCAATTGGTACACCACTTCTTCCAATTCTAGGGGTCTGGAAGCCTTTACCAGAATTAATGCATTAGGCTTTATAATCTCTTTTATCCTTTCAACTACCTGGCCCTTGCTAGAACATATTATAACCCTATCCTCCCCAAAATTGGCCTTGGCAGTTTCACTAATATGTTCAGCCAAGGGACCTATGGTAAATAGGTAATCCACCTGGCTAGGGTCAATTTTTCTGCCGATCTCTTTATGGAGCTCTACTTCCTCCTTTCCAATTCCCAGCATATCTCCAAGGACCACTATTTTCTGCCCGTATTCCTTCATACTATAAAGGGTATCCAAGGCTGCCAATACACTGGAGGGATTGGATTTATATGAGTCATTCAGTATGGAAAATCCCTGAGCCTGGATAAGTTCATTCCTCATGCCAGTTTTTTCAACCTTATTCAGTCCCTGCCTTATTAAAGGGTAGGAAATACCCAAATACCTGGCCACCATAATGGCAGCTACAGCATTGTGCATATTGTGCTTGCCTAGCATGGGCAGGAAAAACTCTTCTTCATCTGGGGACTTCAATTTAAAGGCTATACCCCTTTCATCGGCATTTATTAATTCATATTGATAGTCATTAGATTTTTCTAACCCATAGGTTAATATTTTTTGCTTGATTTCCATATTTTTCACTTGTCTTTTTAATACTGGATCATCTCCATAATATACAAACAATCCATCAGGGGCTAATCCTTCTAAAATTTCAAGTTTTGCCTTTGCCACATTATCCTTGGTTATTAAATCATCTAAATGGGCCTCACCAATATTGGTAATTATGGCTATATCCGGTTTTGCAATGGAGGTTAAGAGGGATATTTCCCCAAATTTATCGGTACCCATCTCTAATACGGCCATTTCAGTATCTTCATCTAAATCCAAAATGGTAAGGGGGAGGCCAATAAAGTTATTGAAATTCCCCTTGGTTTTTTGGGTTTTAAATTTGGTAGAAAGGAGACTGGCCAAAATATCCTTGGTTGAAGTTTTTCCGTTGCTTCCAGTTATGCCAATTACCTTGGTACTGAGTTGGCCCATATATTCCTTAGCCAAAATCTGTAGGGCCTTAAGGGTATCCTCCACCAAAATAAAGGGAAAATCTATATCTGGTATAGGTTCATCCTTGTTCCATAAGGAGGCTACAGCTCCTTTTTCTATTGCCTGGCCAATAAATTTATGGCCATTGAACTTTTCACCTATTAGGGGGATAAATAATTGCCCATATTTAGTTTGCCTAGAGTCAGTAGATACCCCTTCTATATTTATATTTTTAAACTTTTCTTTTAATCCAAATCCTGTAACCATCTTTTCAATTTCCTTTAGTGAACGTATGATCATTTAATACACCTCGTTCTTACTAGGGATTTCTTTTGTTCATATCTTTCAAAACCAAATTCTATCAGCTTTTCTATCAGTTCAGTATAGGTGGTGCCATCGGTGGCCTTCCACAGGACTGGTGTAAAGCTTACCGGGGTAAAACCAGGCATGGTATTTACTTCATTTACCAGTAACTGATCATCATGGGTAACGAATATATCAACCCTGGCTAGACCGCTACAGTTGAGTATTTTAAATACCTTAACTGCAGTTTGGCGAGCTTTATCCATTATTTCTGGTTTTAGTCTGGCTGGTACTACAGGAATTAATTTACCATCTATATATTTTGCATTGTAATCGAAGAAGGGCCTTTCAAATATGAATTCTCCCGGTATGGATGCTTTAGGGTTATCATTGCCTATAACTGAAATCTGTATCTCCCTTCCTACTACCTCCTCCTCTATAATTATTTTGGTATCGTATAGGAAGGCTTCCTTGAAGGCCTCCTCCAATTCCTGCCTGTTTTCCACTCTATTTACTCCAACACTGGAACCTAGATTGGCTGGTTTTACATAATAGGGGTAATTAAGCTTTTCTTCAACTAGTCTATAGGCTTTTTCCTTGTCTTCCTTCCAAATATGTAATTTGACGGAAGTGTATTTGGTTTGGGGAATGTTGTGGCGGGCAAATATATCCTTCATTATTACTTTATCCATTCCCGCTGAAGAGGACAGTACTTCATTACCTACATAGGGCACATCTAGACATTCCAACAGCCCTTGAATAGTTCCATCTTCTCCAAAGGTACCATGGAGGGCCGGGAAGAATATATTCCTCTCTTCTGGGTTAAAGTCCTCCAATAAAAACCTTCCTATGGAAGAGGCTATGGTATCTGAAGATTTTCTTTCTAGTTCTTCTGGATCCTTAATTTCCCTATCCAATAAACCTAGATTACACCATACCCCTTCCCTTGTAACATAGATTGGATAAACATTATATTTATCCTTATCTAAAGCGTTCATTATGGCTGAAGCAGATTTCAATGATATTTCATGTTCTGCTGATTTTCCACCACAGAGTACATATACATTAGTTTTCATATCCTTCCTCCCATAAGGTTCACTTATTTAAACAAACTGTTCTTCTATATTGAATATATTATTTTCCCAGGAATACAATAATCCATATAGGTATAATGACCATATATCAAAAATGCTATCATAATAGACCTTAATAATCAATATATATTTGCTTCCATTAGATTATATCCAAGATTGGTAAAGTTAATCAAGGAGGGCGGGATAAAGATTTGTTAGTATAATTGCTATGGATTTATATTTAGGATATAATCATTAATATAGATTATTATCCATATAGAATAAGGAGATGGTGTATGTGAATTACGATAGTGTTGAGGTGGCAAAGGCGGCTATAAGGCTTGCAGTGTCCACTAGGGAAGAGGAAAAGGCTATAATAGAAGAGTTTCATAAAAAAGGAATAAAATCGGCAGCTGTAGATATTGGAGGGGACCTAATCAACTCAATACCTAGGATCATTGAGAGGGCTTTGGTGGCTTCAAAGAAGACTGGAGTCATAAAGGATACCCATGTCCATGAGGGGGCAGTGGCAGGGGCTGCCAAGGATGCCATTAGCCAGGTAGATTCTAAAGCATTAGGCCTTAATTTTGGTGGAAAACTTGGAATAGCCAGATCGGGAGAGCATGTGGTAGTATGCCTATTTATAAGTATTGGCTTACTTCACCTAAATGATTTAGCTATAGCAATAGGCCATAGGTCTATTCCAATTGTAGATTAAAAAATTTTTCTTTTATATTGACATTTTTCCGAAAACTTATTATAATCGACTCATATAATTTATTATAGATAGCCAAAGGCTATGGGTAGTATGGTAGATTAGTAGGATTTAGTAGAAATTTAAAAATTAAAAAATTAATATTAGGAGGATGGTAGTATGGTAGGGAAAAAATCTCTTACCAGTCTAAGTAAATGCTTAGGCTTTATTTTATTATCTATTATTATCTTGTCTTTGAGCGGATGCTCATCCAATTCCAATGAAACCATTTCAATAGGGATTAGCCAGATCGTTGAAAATCCCGTTTTAGATTTAGCAAGGAATGGGTTTATCGATGCTTTAAAGGAAAAGGGTTTTGAAGAAGGTAAGAATATTGAAATCGATACCCAGTTTGCTCAAGGGGATATAGCATTGACTACAACTATAGCCCAAAATTTTGTATCCCAGAAAAAAGATTTAATCCTTGCGATATCTACCCCATCTGCCCAATCAGCATCTCAGGCTACTGATGAAATTCCAATTTTATTTACAGCGGTGACCGATCCTGTTACAGCAGGCTTAGTGGAGAATCCAGATGCTCCTGAAGGAAATGTAACAGGCACTACAGATATGGCACCTATAGATAAGCAATTGGAGTTGGGACTTAAAATTGTTCCAAATGCTAAAAGGGTGGGAATCCCCTATAATACCAGTGAAGTAAATTCTCAAGTTCAGGTTGAAATAGCTAAGGAAGTGGCCGCCACTTTAGGTTTAGAGGTAGTGGAAATACCTGTTACAAATTCATCGGAGATAGAACTGGCCATTAGTGGAAAGGTTGGTCAAATAGATTTCCTATCTGTTCCATCAGATAATCTAATAGCTACCAGTATGTCCATAGTTAAGAAGGTGGCCTTAGATAACAATATTGTGGTTATTGGAGTAGACGAACCCATGGTGAAAAATGGTGCCTTAGCCTGTGAAGGGATAGACTACTATCAGCTTGGATACAAGACAGGACTGATGGCTGTAGACATTATAAAAGGAAAGGAAATTAAAGATATACCTGTAGCTGGTGCAGATAGTACGGAACTGGTGATAAATGAGGAAATTGCAGATGCATTGGGCATTGAAATCCCAGAAGATGTCCGTTCTTCTGCCAAGATAGTTAAGGGGGAAGACTAGTGAATAGTTTTGTACTAGGGATTCTTCAACAGAGTTTAATATTTTCCATAGCTGTTATGGGAATATACATTACCAATAGGATACTTAAGCTTGCAGATCTTTCTGCAGATGGAAGTTTTACTTTAGGGGCTAGTGTTTCTGCCCTGTTAATTAGCAAGGGAATAAATCCATTCTTATCCTTGATATTTTCCATGCTGGCTGGTGCTCTAGCCGGCATGGTTACAGGAATATTAAATGTTAAACTCAAGATACAGTCTATACTTGCCAGTATTTTGGTTATGGTAGGCCTTTATTCCATCAATTTAAGGGTAATGAAGGGGATGGCCAATTTCCCTATATTTAATTATGATAATATATTTACTGATAGAAACACATTACTGGTAGCCTTCATTATTGTGGCTATTTGTGGTTTGTTTTTTACCCTATTTTTTAGAACCAAATTTGGATACCTCCTAAAGGGGATAGGGGATAATGAAAATATGATTACATCCTTGGGAATTAACACGGGAACCATTAGAATCTTTGCCCTTTCCCTGTCCAACTCCTTTATAGCCCTATCGGGAGGAGTACTAGCCCAATACCAGGGTTTTAGCGATATAAATATGGGAACGGGGACTATGATAATGGGCCTTGCTTCCATAATAATAGGCTTTAATCTAGTTAAGCATATTAAAATTACAAATTCTAGCATTTGCTGTATAGTAGGTACCCTATTGTACAGAACCAGTATAGCCTTAAGTTTGAGGATTGGATTTAACCCAAGCGATTTAAAACTGATCAGCTCTATAATTGTACTAATTGCTTTGACCATTGGAAATAGCAAAGAAATATTAATACCCAAAAGAAAATTCAAAAGCCTTGCCAGATTTGGGGAGGGCTTTAGGGAAGTAGGTAGTAAAAATGCTTAGGCTTAAGAATATATGTAAAACTTTCAATAAGGGGAAAATAAATGAACAGAAGGTATTCGATAATTTTTCCCTATCCATAGATGAAGGGGATTTTATATCTGTAATTGGAAGCAATGGGGCGGGGAAATCCACCCTTTTAAATATAATATCGGGGAAGGTAGAGGTAGATGCTGGAACCATTGAATTAAAGGGAGAAGATGTTACAGATCAAAAAGAATATGAGAAATGCAAAAGAATCTCTAGGATATTCCAGGATCCAGCCCTAGGCACCAATCCTTCCATGACCATATACGAAAATTTATCTATTGCTAAGAATAAGGGGAAAAGATTTGGATTATCCTTTTTAATAGATAAGAAAGATGAGGACTTATTCAAGGGGACTTTAAAGGTTTTAGGATTAGGGCTGGAGGATAAATTGCACACTCCTGTATCCCAATTGTCAGGGGGGCAAAGGCAATCCTTGGCTCTTATGATGGCAGTTATGGGAAATCCTGAGTTATTGCTCCTTGATGAGCATACAGCTCAATTAGATCCCAAGACCAGTGAAATAGTTATGGATATCACTGAAAATGTGGTTAAGGAAAGGGGTTTAACCACCATTATGGTAACCCATAATATAGAATATGCCATCAGGTACGGAAATAGATTGATAATGCTCCATAGGGGAGAAAAGGTGCTAGATATATCTGGAGAGGAAAAAAAGAACATTACAAAGGAAAAACTACTGTCCTTGTTTAAGGACATAAGCGATAGAACCCTATTTGCTTAGGATAAAGGGCCTTTTGGCCTTTGTTTTTTTGGTCAGAGATCTTCTCTGACCTTTTTAAATTTAGGAGAAATATTAAAGGGACATAAGGAGGAATAGGTTGACATTTGTCGAAATATATCCATATGAGATTATTATTACCGTAGATGGAGGGGGTTAAAATGGATAAAATTGATAATTGGGTTAATAGTATGGAAAAAGAAGGGATACAGGTAACAAGTCCTGAAATATGCAAAATAATGGCTTCCATTGGTAAACTATTTAATCCCAGCTCTATACTGGATCCTAATGGGGGAATAGGAGAGATATTATACTATTGTAATTTTGGACAGACCCTGGATGCCTATACAGTCAATAGAGATTATATAAATTTATCTAAATCCTTTGACAATAGGATCAACTTCATATATGGTGATTTTTTGGGTGAAAGGATAGATAAAAAGTATGACCTGGTTATTACAGAAGTTCCCTTTTCCTATGGGATAAATCCCCAAAATGGAAAGGAGACCTTTAAGGATCTGGAATATCTGGACAAGATATTTGGACTTCTAAATGATGGTGGAGTACTGGTGACTCTATTGCCAGGAAGGTTTTTGTATGAAGAATATAGTAAACCTATGAGACAAAAAATATTGGATGAGTTTTCACTGGAAATGATCCTTGAACTGCCTTATCCCAAATATAAGCTGCATAATCATGATGCCAATATTGTGGTAATAAAAAATGATAAACAGAGGGATAAGGTATTTATCAGGGAATACCATGGAGATATTGAGAATGTAATCAGGGAATACCTGAATCAGGATGGGGAATATTTCATAGATAAGAAACTACTAAGTCAAAGATGGGACAGGCACTATCATAGTAAGGAATTCAATTGGCTAAATGTATATACCCCCTCCCATTCCAAGCCTATAGGGGATATGGCAGAGGTATTCCATGGCCTGTGGGGTGTTAAGCATGAAGAAGTAGGGGAGATAATCCTATTGAGTATAATGAATGATAGTGACAATATCCAATATGGAAGGATTGTGGCTACACCAAAGGATCTTTATGTTTCCCGGGAGGAAATTGCAGACAAAAGTAAGTACCTCCTTCAAAATGGGGATTTATTGGTCAGGATGAAGATGGATAGCTATATAAATATAATATATTATGATGATACCATGCCAAAAGCCATGACCAGTACCGGCTATATAATAATAAGGCCTAGAGAGGAATATTTTAAGGAGTTTACATCTACCATAGAGGGAAGAAGGTTTATAGAGGATTACTTTAAGCGTTTGGTAAAACATACAGGAAGGGTTATCAGCCTAGAGGATATAAAAAAGGTGGAAATTCCACTATTTGACCCAAAGGATATAAGGCTTATAGAGAGATATAAAACCAATACCGTAGAAGAAGAGGAATTGATACTTAGGCTGAATGAGATACAGATCCAATTAAGGAATGCCAGAATTGAAAGGGAAAAGAAGGAAAGGGAAATACAAGACTTACAAGGCCAAAATAATCAAGTGCAGGATGACCTGCTTCAGGAGTGCCTAGTAAGGATAAGAAACCTTGAGGGGATGGAAGGACTAGTAAAATTGCTTATCCATGAATTTAAGAATTTAAACAAAACAGTCCATGAAATTAAAGAGACAGGGGAGGAGGCTTATAAAGATCTAAAGGAGGTTAAGAAAACTGGGGAAGAAACCTATAGGATGGTTAAGGATATATATAGCCTTATGAAGGATTTGCATAGGATACAGGATGAGATTATTAATAAACTTAATGAAGCTATGGACAAGGATGAAAAAGAGGCAATATACAATGAATTATCGGAGAATGTACTGGAGCTGATAAACAGGAGGTATGGGGACAGGAAGAAGGAAGGCATAAAAGAGATCAAAGAGGAATATGTAAAGATGTTCACCCCAGAGGGCTGGGAAAAACTAGAGGAGGAAACCCGCCGTTTTCTAATAACAGCCAGGGTGGTCTATTTTGATTTAAAGGAGCATGAGGATATAATAGATTTTTCCCCTACCTGTATAGCCCTTACAAAGGCTTTAGAAAGGGAGATGCATAGCAAGGTGTTTATTAGAATGCAGGAATATTTCAAAGGAAAAGGATATAATCTAGCCCATTTACCCGATGGAATTATAGATAGGTATTATGATAAAAAGAAGGGCCAATATAGATATGGCTATAAATCGAAAAATAAGTTTACCTTAGGCAGCGTACCCTATGTATTGGCTGTCAGATTTGGACAAACCAATATGGACAAGGATATGAATAAGAAAAAGGATATGGTTAAGGAGTTTTTTAGAGATTACCTATTCAAGGGATATGACTCACAAAATGATTATGAGTTGGATGCCTATATTAAAACATTAAGTGATGATATACAGGATATAACCAATAAATACAGGAATAGGGCTGCCCATAAGGATGCTGTAACCATAACCCAAGCGGAGGAGTGTTATTCTTTACTTATAGCTACAGAAAAGATCCTGATAAAATTCATATCTAAATTAAGATAAAAAAATTAAAGCCCAGATTTCCTTTATGAATCTGGGCTTTAATTTATACCCTATTCCCTTTTTCTTCAACATTAATATTTTGAGATTTACCGCCCTCTTCTACCATTTTACAGCTTCCATGAAAAAAGGCATCTTCATGGACAATCAAACTGGCCACCTCTGCATCCCCTATCAATTTGCCAGTGGAAAGAAGGGTTAATTTACCACTGGATTTTACGTTACCTTCTACATTTCCCCCCAATGAAAGATCTCTACAATAGATATTTCCCTTTACCCTACCTGTTTCACCTAAAATCACATCCCCCTTACAGTCTATGTCCCCCTCTATGCTGCCATCTATTCTAATATTTCCCTTTCCTTCAACCTTACCTAATATTTTTATATTTTCTCCAATCAGAGAATCTATATCATAGGATTTATCAGTTTTCTTTCCAAACATCTGGTTCCCCCCATTCATCAGTTAAGAATATTCAATGGATTAATGGGTTTACCGCTTTTATGTACTTCAAAATGAAGATGTGAACCTGTACTCCTGCCAGTACTACCCATTTTTGCGATTACCTGGCCTTTTTCCACCCTATCCCCAACCTTGACCAGCAATTTGCTATTGTGGGCATATAGGGTTTTATATCCATTGCCATGGTCTATTATTATAGTCCTTCCATATCCCCCTTTAGTGCCTGCAAAGGTTACCACCCCTTTGCCAGCAGCCCATATATCAGTACCAACTGAATTTGCAATATCGATTCCATAATGGAACCTTGTTCCCCTACCAAAGGGATTCTTCCTATTGCCAAAGCGTGAAGTAAGCCTACCCCTTGCTGGCCATAGATCTGGCACCGTTTCCAGGTAGGCCAACCTCTCCTCCATTTGATCAATAAAGGTCTCCAATTCCTTTTCTTTAAGCTCTAATGTCTCCTTTAATACTTGTATTTTATCTGAGGATTCAGAAATTTCAGGTGGTATATTTCTCCTTATGGTACTGCTTCTAGAGGGGTTTTTAATGCCTGCCATCTTTTCCAGATCCCTTTGTAATTTATCTATTTCTTCTAGCTTCTTTTCAATCTCTTCCGATTTACTGAGAAGTTCCTTCTTCTGATTTTTTAACCTTAATATTTCTAATTCCTTATTTTTATTCTCTTCCTGTAGGGCATTAATTTCTGAAATCTTATCTTCATATTCTTCCTTTAAGTTAGAATGGGACCAGGTAATAGTGGTAATGATTAATAATATAGATATGGAAACGCCTATTATGGATAGGGTAATAAGCTTGGGCAGCCAAGAGGGTATCATCAACCTTCTAACTTTTTTTGTGTGAGGGATTACCATAATACAAATTTTAGACTGCTCCTTCTTCCCCATTTAGTAATCTACCTCTTTCTTAAAGTTTTATATACTAGGCCTATTATACTATTCTACGTTAATAGTAAAAATCCTTCAATAAAACTCAAAAAAGAGATGAATTGTAATTACCTTAACATATTTACAATAAGCAGTTCTACAATTTGATTGATCAAAAATAGTACAGGTATACCTATGGTGAATAATAGCTTATTGGTCTTATGCCTAAACATGACCATACCCAGGAGGGCACCACTAGCTCCCCCTACAAGGGATAGGATTAAAAATACAGCTTCACTTATCCTACTGCTACCATTTTTGGCCTTAGCCTTGTCCACCCCAAATATAACAAAGGTAACTATATTAATTACTATAATATAGGTCAAAAAACTTATTTCCTTATTACTAAAATTGGACAATATATTCATACGGACACCCCTTTATAAATTTATGTTATATTTAATTTATACCACATAAATACTACATAATTAAGGATTTTTTACAAAAAAGAACAAAATTATATCTTTTAATATAACTAGTCAATCCTTTCAATGAAGGACTTAGGCATAAAAATGTTAGCAAAATAAAATATAAATTAATATTTTTCTTGTAAAAAGACCATATTATATATATACTGGATTAGTTAGATAAAAAAGGAAGGATGTAGTAGTTGATGGAAAAATTAAAGTTTGAGGATATAAACCTATCCCCAGAAATTTTGAAGGCAGTGTCAGATATGGGATTTGAAGAGATGTCTCCAATACAGTCTAAGGCAATACCCTATCTACTTGAAGGATTGGATATAATTGGGCAGGCCCAGACGGGAACCGGTAAAACTGCGGCCTTTGGAATACCAATTATTGAAAGATGTGATGAAAATAGTAGAGTATTACAGGCCATAATTTTATGTCCTACTAGGGAACTTTCCATACAGGTAGCAGAGGAGATAAGGAGATTATCCAAATACAAAAGGGATATTTTTGTTCTCCCCATATATGGAGGCCAACCTATAAGCCGGCAGATAAAGGCATTGAAAAAGGGAGTTCAAATAGTAGTAGGAACTCCTGGCAGGGTAATAGATCATATAAATAGGAAAACCTTAAAATTGGATCAGGTAAAAATGCTGGTTCTAGATGAAGCAGATGAGATGTTTGATATGGGATTTAGGGATGATATAGAGTTGATAATAAATAAGGTACCTAAGGAAAGGCAGACCATACTTTTTTCAGCTACCATGCCTGAGGAAATAGTAAAATTTGCGAAGAAATATCAGAGGGATCCAAAGCTTGTTAAAGTAGTCCATAAAGAGCTGACGGTACCTAGAATAGAACAGTATTATTTTGAATTAAAGGAACATATGAAGACGGAAATACTGTCCAGGCTTTTAGATATATATAACCCGAAACTTGCCATAGTATTTTGCAATACCAAGAAAAAGGTAGATGAATTGACCATTGAATTGCAGGGAAGGGGCTATTTTGTAGACGGCCTCCATGGGGATTTAAAGCAGGCCCAGAGGGATAAGGTAATGTCCAAATTTAGATCTGGAAACATTGATATACTTGTAGCCACAGATGTGGCAGCCAGGGGAATCGATGTAGATGATGTGGATATTGTATTTAATTATGACCTACCCCAGGATGAGGAATATTATGTCCATAGGATTGGTAGAACCGCCAGAGCTGGAAGGGAAGGTAAGGCCTTTAGTTTCGCGGTGGATAGAGATAGGCACAGGATTAAGGATATTGAAAGGTATACAAAGACTAAGATAATAAGAAGGGATTTGCCTACCTTAAAGGATATGGAGGCTGTTCAGAGTGATATCCTCTTAGAAAGGATAAGGGGGGAAATAGCCAAAGGGGAACTGGATAAATATGAAAAGATGGTAAATATTTTGTTGGAGGAGGACTATACTTCCTTTGACATAGCAGCAGTATTATTAAAATTATATTTAACCCATAATAGACTAGAAGGACATGAAGAGTTAGATACTGTGGATTATGGTACTATAGGAATAAAACCCATGTCCAGAATATATATCAACACTGGCAAAAGAAAAGGAGTAAGTCCAAGGCATATATTAGGGGCTATTGTAAATGAAGCTGGAGTACCTAATAAGGTAATTGGCCAAATAGATGTCTATGATAAATTTACCTTTGTAGATATTCCAGCAGAATATGTAGACCAGGTAATAAAAAGATTAAATAATAGACGGATTAAGGGAGTTAAAGTAAAGGTAGAATTGGCTAATCCAAGGACTAGATAAGGCCAGGCTTGAATATTGTAATATTCAAGCCTGGCCCCTTACATTTTTAGAGCCATTCTAAGTCCTAGTTCTTTTCCTTCAATAATTCTTTTAATGTTGGGTATATGATTATATATACTCATTAGTGCTATTATAATGGCAATAATTATATTTCCCCTGCCATATTTAAAAAATACAGTAGTTCCTATGAAGGTAACGGCTAAGGCTATGGATCCTAATGCAATATAATCGGTGATAATTGTAGTTAATAGGATTACAATTATTCCAATTATGGCTATCCTTCTGTCGATGGCAATCATCATCCCAATTAGAGAAGCTGTACCCTTGCCACCCTTGAAATTCATATAGAAGGGATGATTATGACCTAATATCACAGATAATCCATTCAAATAAAGATAATAATCGGATTTGTCTACCGATAATAAGTCCTTTAACAGATATTTAATTAATAATATAGATATAATTGCTTTTAAAATATCTAAAATTGCAACTAAGCTTCCCCATCTCCAACCCAGAGAGATTACAGCATTGGAAGCTCCAGCATTACCACTTCCTAAAGTTCGTATGTCAACATTTTTCAAGCTTTTTCCTAATATGTAAGACCATTGAAGACATCCCAACATGTAGCCGATTATAACTATAAAAATA
Organism: Tissierellia bacterium; assembly: GCA_012728725.1. Lineage (GTDB taxonomy): Bacteria > Bacillota > Clostridia > Tissierellales > Tepidimicrobiaceae > JAAYEM01. Next base: position 22,219 of record JAAYEM010000059.1, read on the forward strand.
TATTTTCCCATCTTTCCACCTCCGTAGTCTTTAATAGTATACATATACTACATTATAAATGATTAGGGGCATATATGCCTATAAAATATAAGGAGAAAATATAGGAAATAGGCATCTTATCCAATATCATAAAATAAAGGATTGGTTTTTATGGATAAAAGGGTAATGAGATTTGTTGAGATTGGAATTTTGGCGATAATTATCATATTTTTAATAAATGGATGTATAGGTAGGCCCCGTGAAACAACGGCTTTTGAAGGGAAGGTTAAGCTTAGGGTGGCTGGGGACAATAATTTTAAGCCCTATGAATATGTAGATGAAAAGGGACGCTACAGGGGTTTTAATGTGGACATAATGAAGGCCCTAGGAGAGGTTATGGATATAGAGATTGAATTTTTGCCAATGAAATGGGCTGATGCAGTAGCCGCCTTAGAAAATGACCAGGTAGACGCAATTCAGGGCATGTCAAGAACTCCTGAAAGGGAAAAAAGGTATGCATTTGTTCAATCCACCTTAATTAATAGCCATGGCATATTTATTAGAAAGGAAACAGCCAATATTAATGGAATTGATGATCTAAAAGGGCGGAAGGTAGGCTATCAAATAGGGGATGTGCATGAGGAAAAAATTAAAGATATACCCAATATAATTAGCATTCCCTATGATAATCAGCCAGATGGATTAAAGGGCCTCTTAAATGAAGAGGTAGATGCCTTTATAGGCAATAGGATAACGGTTATATACTATCTCAATGAAATTAAGGGTACAGGTAAGGTAAAGATTGTAGGGGAACCCTTTGAAGAAACTGCCTATGGACCTGCCACTTTAAAAGATAATATTGAAACCTATAGGATATTGGATGAGGGGCTGACCTGGATAAAAGAGGATGGGACCTATGATAGGATATATAGGAAATGGTTTGGAGACCAATTAACCATTGGGAGTATTGCAATTAGAACCTATATAAAGTATATAATAATAGGATTAGGCATAGCTTCCATTGTATTTATTTTACTCTTCCTATGGAATAAGAGGCTTCAAAAAGAGGTGTCTAAAAGGACTAGTGAATTGGAAATAGCCAACAGGGATCTAAAATCCCAACAGGATAAGATATATTATCTGGCCTATTTTGATCCAATCACCAATCTCCCCAATAGATTCTATTTTATAGAGGCCTTAGACGATATAATTGGTGAATTAGAGGAAGGTGAAATATTTGCAGTCCTATGCTTGGATATAGATAAATTTAAACATATAAATGATAATTTAGGCCATAATATTGGGGATAAGGTGCTCAAGGCCCTGGCTGTAAGGCTGATTGAACTAATTGATAATAGGGGGTTAGTAGCCCGAGGCAGCGGAGATGAATACTTTATACTTTTAATAGATCTGCTAGATGAATCCAATATAAAAGAGGTGGCCAATAGGATAATAGGGGATTTTAGGCGGTGCATCTCTGTAGAAGATTATAGATTATTTTTGACAACCAGTATAGGCATAGCAATCTATCCAGAAGCTGGGGAGGATAGTTATTCCCTCATAAAAAATGCGGAAATAGCCCTATACAAGGCTAAGGACCTGGGGGGCAATACCTATTTTAAATACTCTAAGGAGATGGGAGCAAGGGAATATGAAAACCTTATACTATTAAATGAATTAAGACAAGCTGTGGCCAATGATGAGTTCATATTATATTATCAACCTAAAGTAGACATACTAACGGAAGAGGTTACCGATATGGAGGCCTTAATCCGATGGAATAGCCCAAAGAGGGGATTGATATTTCCCGATAAATTTATACCTTTAGCTGAGGAAACGGGATTGATATTTTCTGTAGGTGAATGGGTCCTTAGGGAGGCCTGCAGGCAGAATAAGGAATGGATAGATAAGGGGCATAGGCCTATACGTGTTTCTGTAAATATATCTGCTAGGCAATTTCAGTACTATAATTTTTTAGATACTGTATATGGCATACTAGAAGAGACTGGACTAGAACCGCAATATTTAGGTATTGAGATAACGGAGACCACCTTTATATCCGATATCCAATACACCATAGATGTTTTAAACAAACTGAAGGAATTAGGGGTATTTGTAATAATGGATGATTTTGGTATAGGCTATTCTAATCTAAGCCATCTGGCTAGGATAAGCATTGATGAGTTGAAGATAGATAGAAGGTTTATATGGGAATTAGAAAGGGATAAAAATAGTGTGGCTATAATAAATACCATAATTGGATTGGCAAAACAATTTGGTATTCTAGTAACTGCCGAGGGAGTTGAGACTAGGGAACAATTGGAGATTCTAAGGTATTTGGGCTGCAATAAAGCCCAGGGCTACTATTTTAGCAGGCCAATCCCACCAGAGGAGATTAGATTTTAGATGTTAGCATAATCGATTATATCCTTTCATTATAAAATTCATATTAATTTAGCCAAAGTACTATAAGATAGGAGGTTTTCTTGTGGATTGTTCTTGTAACCATAACAGATCAGGCAAAATGTGTATAGAATTGGTATCTATATTTAATACATTAACCTATGATGAGATGATGGAAATAGCCAGAATTACAGTCAGTCGAAAATATGCAAAGGGCCAAATGATATATATGGCAGGGGATAGGGGAAAAAGCCTATTTGTAATCCATAAAGGGAAGGTTAAGGTAAGCAGGATATCTGATTCGGGAAAGGAGCAGGTAATTAGGGTATTAGGGCCAGGGGATTTTATGGGAGAGTTATCCCTATTCATCCACTCACCCCTGGTAGACAATGCAGAAGCCTTGGAGGATACTACCGTTTGTATAATAGATGGGGAAAAATTGAAGAATCTCATGGTGAAATACCCTACCATAGCCCTTAAGATAGTGGAAGAATTAAGCTCTCGCCTGGAAAGGGCTGAAAACCTAATTGAATATTTGGGAATCCATGATGTGGAAACCAGGATAATAGAAACCCTTTTAAATATGGCTGATGAAAAGGGAGTAGTCACTCTAAAAGTGAGCAAAAAGGATCTAGCTTCCCATATAGGTATGAGCCAGGAAACCTTGAGCAGAAAGCTATCCTACTTCCAAGAGCTGGGTCTAATAGAGCAGATAGGGCATAGAAAGATAGTCATATTAGACGAAGAGGGATTGAGGAAATTAACATGATGACCAATTTACGGTTTTATTTATTTTTATTAGAGTATATATAATATATAGCATTTTATATGAGCAGACTAAAGATAATATTATGTGGGAGGGATAATCATGGGAATTAAGATTACTGATAAGGTGACCTGGGTAGGTAAAATTGACTGGGAATTGAGAAGGTTCCATGGGGATGAGTACTCCACCCATAGGGGGACCACCTATAACTCCTACCTGATTAGGGATGAAAAGACTGTCCTCATAGACACCGTCTGGGAGCCCTTTGCTAAAGAATTTGTAGACAACCTAAAGAAGGAAATAGATCTAAATGAAATAGACTATATAATATCCAACCATGCAGAAGTTGACCACAGCGGGGCCCTTCCCCTACTGATGAAGGAGATCCCCCATGTGCCAATCTACTGCAGTGCTAATGGGGCCAAGGCCTTAAAAGCTCATTATCATGAGGATTGGAATTTCGTCACAGTAAAAACGGGAGATGAGCTGGATATTGGGGAAAATAGACTTATATTTATTGAAGCAAGGATGCTCCATTGGCCAGACAGTATGTTTACCTATATGACTGGAGAAAACATTTTGTTTAGCAATGATGCCTTTGGACAGCACTATGCTTCTGATCTGATGTACAATGATCTGGTGGATCAGGCTGAACTATACCAGGAGGCTATTAAATACTATGCCAACATACTGACCCCCTTTAGCCCTCTGGTAACCAATAAGATAAAAGAGGTATTATCCTTTAATTTGCCTGTAGATATGATAGCTACTAGCCACGGCATCATATGGAGGGACAATCCAGCTCAAATAATTGAAAAGTACTTAGAATGGGCAGATGATTATCAGGAGAATCAGATTACCATAGTATACGATACCATGTGGAATGCTACCCGCAGGATGGCAGAGGCAATAGCTGAGGGGATTAAATCGGTGGATAAGGATGTGACGGTCAAACTATACAATGCAGCCAAAAAGGATAAAAACGATATAATTACCGAGATGTTTAAATCCAAGGCTATACTTATGGGTTCATCTACAGTCAATAAGAGTATAATGTCTGCAACGGCAGGCCTATTGGGAATGATCAAAGGGATTGGATTTAAGAATAAGAAGGCGGCAGCCTTTGGCTCCTATGGATGGAGTGGTGAATCTGTCGGCATATTAACGGAAAAATTGAAAGAAGCCAAGTTAGATGTAGTCAATGAGGGGATAAGGATCTTGTGGAATCCAGATGAAGAAGGAATGGAAAAATGCAGGGAGTTTGGAAGGGAATTTGCAAGGCAAATATAAGTGCCAGGAAAGCTTAGCTTTCCTGGCACTTTTTATTCGGATAGGAGCCTCTTTTCTCCCTTTATTTCCTGAATAGGTGCAATATTTTGTGTAAATTCTAAAGTTCCTAAATATTCTCCTTTTTTGCTTCTTACGGCAAAATAGCTGATTAGCACATACATGTCTCCCATCTTAATCCAGAAACTTTCACTGTCCTTTTTTCCAGATTTAAAATCTTCTAACAGTTTTTCTACCACATTTACACTGGCTGGTGGATGGCAGTTTTGTACAGTCCTTCCTATTACCGCCTTGGTACGGGCAAATATCCGATCCTCATCATCGGAGAAAAATTTTACTACATCATCCTTGTCTATAAAGGTCATATCTCCTGGGATGGCACTAAATATTCCGCTAACCTCCTCAGGAGTTAAAAATCCAGTTTCAAATCTTACATATTTATCATGGACTGCCTCTTCTGCATCCTTTTCAGATATGGTCACCCTCTTTAATTCCCACTCTCTTTCTGGTGCTATTAAACAATAGCCTATCTCATCGCTTTCCTTATAAATAGAGATCCACTCATCCTCCGTTAGGGTCTGTAAGGCCATTGGGAATAGTATGGAATCTTCCTTAAATATCATTTCCTTTATCTCATGAGCAGTTTCCTTTATCTTTTCTATTACCTCTTCCTTATTGCCCCTATAATCTGTCAGCATCAATTTGCTTTCCTTAATTAAAGCCCTTATCTCATCATCTACCCCCCACATTACCTTGGGAGGAGTAGTAATTCCATACTTCTCTAAATAGGGGAATATTAGATTTTCCTTCCTGCTGTAGTGCTTGTCAATATCCCAAAGCATGTTTAAATCCTGTATTAGATTGTTGATATTTTCCCTACTGTCCTCTTTTTCAAATTTCTCTAAATTGGGATATAGGTTATTATCTATATATTCCTCTATGGCCTTATTTTCTTGCCTCATAGCATAAATGGGGTGACCAGGAACCTCATCTGGATGGTGGATTTCTTCAATAGAGCCCTTAAATACTGCAGCATGGACATTACATAGGCGTTGAACTTCTTCTATTGGCAGCCCTTCCTTTACCAGTTGGGCTTCCATGGCTGAAATCTCTAAAGGAGACACCCCTTCTATTACCTTTTCAAATTTTTCCTTTACTTCATCTACAGACTTTCCTTCATGAAGCTCCTTAATTATTTCCTTCAGCATCTTCTGCCTATATTCTCTATTGTTGATCAATTCGCTCATTTTATCACCTCTTTAAATTATTTAAATAGGCTGCCTTCTTAGTTTATGCCTATTTTTTCTTCCAATTCAGCCAGTAGATTTATATATTTCCTCTGTATACCTTCCTCTTCTGCCCTTTTATCTATCTGGTCACATTCATTATCTATTCTTTCTTTCACCTTTTGGGATAATGTATTATTGGCAAACTTGTATATTACATTGTTTTCCTTCTCTATATGCCTATCCAGCAAATCCGTATAGGATATGCTGTTGGCAATTATATCCAGTCTGGCATCATCCTGGCCTTTTTTATATCTATCTAGTGCCTTTTCTAGATTTCCTACATACAAGCGGGCTAGGTCGTGTTCTATAAGCATTCCAGTAATTGGCCCATTGTTAGCTAATTTTGGGGTTTCTTCTCCCATCATTTTAAAGAGAATATCTTCCTCCTTGGAATGGTGGTGGCCATCTGTATAATCCCTAATAAAGTTGATAATTTTATAGAAATCATCATAATCTATATCTTCATCTAACAATACCTTGTAGCAATACTTTCTAATTACCTTGAGCATCCTTCTTACATTTTCATGCTCTTCAACCATTATATCTATAGATTTCAACTAAGCACCTCCAATAGTATTTTTATACATGCTATACTTATATTACCCAAAGGGATTATAATAAAATCATTTAACTTTGAAGGAATGCTGTGACATGGTCAAAAGGGCCAGTATTTATGTAGAATACTTGTGGTAAAATAGTATAAAATATGTGGATTAAGAGGATGATTTTATGTGGGGAGATAAGAGATACCATACATTGAATTATGAATTGAGAAGGATATTTGGACAAAAGGTAATAAAACTATCCTTAGATGGGGGCTTTACCTGCCCCAATAGGGATGGGACTGTTGGCAATAGGGGCTGCATATTTTGTGGAGAAGAAGGGGCTGGAGAATTTGCAGCTTCAAAAAAATTAAGTATAAGGGAGCAAATAGAGGAGCAAAAAAGGCTGTTATCTAAGAAATGGAATACAGATAAATATATTGCCTACTTTCAAAATTTTACCAATACCTATTCCTCCTATAAAGATCTAAAGGAGAAATATTATGCTGCCATAGCTGAGGAAGGTGTAGTGGGATTAGCCATTGCCACAAGGCCAGACTGCCTGCCAGAAGAGGTATTGGACCTTTTATCTGAAATAAATGAGAAGGTTTTCCTTTGGGTAGAGCTGGGCCTTCAGACCATTCATAGTAAAAGTGCCAATTTTATCAGGCGAGGCTATCCCTTAGATACCTATAATGAGGCCATAAGAAAATTAAGGGGCAGGAATATTAGGGTGGTTACCCATTTGATATTTGGCCTTCCCGGTGAATCCAGAAAAGATATATTGGAAACTGTGAAATATGTGGCAGATACCAATACCTGGGGGGTAAAATTTCACCTACTGTATATACAGAAAGATACTGATCTATATAGATATTATTTGAAGAACCCCTTTCCCATACTTACCAGGGAAGAATACATATCCTTGGTGGTAGATGCTTTAGAAGAGTTGCCTAAGGAGATGGTAGTCCATAGGTTGACAGGAGATGGGAAAAAGAGCCTACTCTATGAACCCCGTTGGAGTTTGGATAAATTGAGGGTCCTTTCAGGAATTGATAAGGAATTAATTAGGAGGGATTCCTATCAAGGAAAAAATAGATATTAATATTTAACAACTAATCTCCTTTCTGCATATTATGTAGTGCATAAAAATATAAGAAAGGTGATTAGTATGGATAGAAATATTGATCCTATGCAAGCTTGTCCTGCTGGCAGCTTTGCTTATGTTATAAGACCAGGTGATACACTATTTTTATTGGCCAATAGATTTGGAACAACGGTAAATGCCATTATGGCATTAAATCCAGGAATTAATCCTAATAATCTACAGATAGGACAAAGGATATGTATTCCAACAGCAGCAGATCCAAGGCCTCCACTACCTCCCTGTCCCAACGGATTTTATTATACCATTAGGGCAGGGGATACCTTCTTTAGGCTTAGCCAGCAGTTTAATGTAAGTGTAGATGAATTGATGAGGGCTAATCCAGGAGTAGATCCTAATAGATTGATGATAGGTCAGACCATATGCATTCCAAGGCCTGTAACCCCAATACCTCCTTGTCCAAATGGTTTCTACTATTCAGTAAGGGCAGGGGACACTCTATTTGCAATAGGTCAAAGGTATAATGTAAGTGTAGATGCTATAATTAGAGCCAATCCAGGCATTAATCCCAACAATCTACAAATAGGTCAACTAATCTGTATCCCAACTTTCTAAAGGTAGCGACAAGGGGGCGGTTCTCCTTGTCGTTTTTTATAGCGACAGAGACAACTATCCCCTCTGTCGCTATTATTTTGCTAATATTTTTAACACCTTTTGCCCTGTTTGCATATTATGTATTGCAAACAATTATATAAAGAAAGGTGGTTAAAATGAAGGAGAATAAGGAAAAAAAGGACAAAAAGGAAAATTATGAAATAGAACACCGATGCCCTCCAGGAAGTTTTGCCTATACTATAAGATCGGGAGATACCTTATTCCAATTGGCTCGTAGATTTAATACAACCGTTGAAGCCATTATGGCTATAAATCCAGGAATCGATCCAAACAACCTACAAATAGGGCAGGTAATCTGTATTCCACAAGCAGCACCAACACCTCCTTGTCCCAATGGCTTTTTATACACCATAAGACCAGGGGATACCC
>JAAYEM010000060.1 GCA_012728725.1 Tissierellia bacterium
GAACCACTCCCCTATCTTTACCCATAGTATCACCCCACAGAAATTCCATGTTGTACAGTCCTATTTATTATTTCATCCTGAACATCCTTACCCAGCTCTACAAAGTAGGCGGTATAGCCTGCTACCCTTACCAATAGTCCCTTATACTTTTCTGGGTTTTTCTGGGCATCTATCAATTTCTTTTGATCTATTACATTGAATTGTACGTGATAGACCCCTAAAGTGCACAGGCTCTTTAACAAGGCCATCATCTGCTGGATGCCATTTTCAGTGGATAAAAGGGCTGGCTCTATCTTCATATTAAGGAGGGTCCCCTGTACAAACCTTCCATGGGGTATTTTGGATACAGATTTTAATATGGCACTAGGCCCTTTAAAATCCGTTCCTCCACTGGGGCTTAAACCATCGGCCAATGGCTTCCATGCCTTCCTTCCCGATGGCAGTGCTCCTACCTCTAGACCAAAGGGGGTATTTCCTGATACAGGTAATATTCCCGGTGTCATCTTGCCAAATTTACTCCTATAGCTTTCTATTTCATCGGCTATAAATGTAAATAGCTCTCCTGCAATCTCATCTACCCCTTCTATATCGTTACCGTATTTAGGAGCTTGAAGGCATAGTTTATGGATCTCTTCATAGCCTTCAAAATCATTGTCCAAAGCCTCTAGTATCTCCTTCATGGTAGCCTGTTTAGTATCATATACAATATGCTTTATAGCTGCAAGACTGTTTACTATATCTGCTACCCCAATCATTATTATTCCGTTTCCCGTATTATACTTGGCTCCACCCCATGCATAGTCCTTGCCCTTCTCTATACAGTCCTTAAAGGTCAAGGATAGTACAGGAACTGGCCTATCCATACATATTTCATCTATTACATGGCTGCCCTTAACACAGGCCCTAAGGGCATACCTGATCTGCTCCTTTATGGCCTCCATAAAATGGTCAAAGCTTTCAAATTCTAGAGGATCCCCTGTTTTTATGGATATCTGTTTGCCACTCTTTCTATTGACCCCATTTAATAGGGTAAGCTCAACTATACCTCCCAAATTTATATCTGCCAAGGCGGTATAATGCCTGAGTCTCCCTTCCAAATTGGTTTCCACACAGCCACAGGGATTCCAATTGTAGGCTTCCCTTAGGGGAATTCCCTTGTTCATCATCATTTGAATCCCTATTTGGTCATTGTGGAAGGCTGGGAAACCCGTTCCTAAACTTATAAGCTCTACCACCTTCCTGAGGAAGGAATTGGGATTCTTGGCCATATTGTACCTTACCGATAGGGAGGGCTGATACAATTGAACATCCATGGTAGCCTGTAGTATCATATAGGATAGGTCATTTACAGCATCGTTTCCATTTTCATCTACCCCGCCCACACATACATTTTGAAACATGGGATATCCCGCTGCATATTCTGCTGTAGTAGCATCCTGGAATAAACAGGATTCGCTAAATTTAATCCATAGACAGTCCAACAGCTCCTGGGCCTCTTCTTGGGTAATCCTACCAGCTTCAATGTCTGCCTTGTAGAAGGGCCATAGGTATTGGTCCATCCTGCCTGGATTGTAACTGGCTGCATTCTGCTCCATTATAATGGATATCTGATAGAAATAGAAGGATTGGAGAGCTTCTCTAAAGGTCCTGGCCGGATACTCGGGGACATGCCTGCACACTTGGGCTATCTCCAGCAATTCCTTCTTCCTTGTGCAATCAGTCTCCTGGGCTGCCAGCCTTTCCGCTTCATCAGCATAGCGGTTAGCCAAAACCACCAAACCTTCTGCTGCTATCAATAGGGACTGTAGGTAGTAGTCCCTTTCATAGTGGCCTGGAATGGTTATATCCAATTTGGCCCTTTCTTCCTTTATCTTATTTACTATTCCAGTAACCCCTTCATTTATTATCCACTCATATCCCGCTGTAGTCTCACCCCAGCCTCTGACTGCCTTCCTGTCTATATATATCATTCCATGGTCCCTTAACACTTTTGTATCCTCTGGGATCTGGGCCAGCCAGGCCTCATAGGTGGATTTCCCCTTCCAGTAGGGGCGGATTACCTCTTCAAATAGCTTCCTATCCTCATCCCTTAAATAGAAGGGATCGTAGGGCCTATTGCTGATTGTATCCAGTTCCTTATCCAGTACAGACCAGCAGGTATCTGGGTTAATTATCCCTGCCCTCCTCTTGCTACCAGGGCAGCCTACTATCAGTTCATCCTCCCAGATGGTTACCGTTTTTTCCATACATAGCTTCCTAAAGGCTTTAGCCTTCCTAAGGACCAATGGCTCCCCTTCCGTTTCCATAAAGCTTTCCGTCACAATCCTAGCATTTTCCAAATCCATTTCAGGCCTTATATTGAGGACCCTCTCCTTTAGCCTTTCAATCCGCTCCATGTATTTAGGCTTTCCCATAATATTCCCCCCTATTTTATTTTCCCTATTTCATCAAACCTTTTATATGCCTCCACCACAGCATTGATTACACTAGACCTAAATCCCATTTCCTCTAATTTTTTGACACCAATCATAGCAGGGCCCGAAGGTGAGCATACATTATCCTTCAATTCTTCAAAATGCAGGTCCCTTTCCAACAAATACTGTACTGTGCTTAAAATTCCTTCTAATGCATAACGCCTTGCCTGGTGGCGCAACAATCCATTGACAACCCCTGCATCTGCTAAGGAATTTGCAAACATGGCTATAAAGGCTGGAGAAGTGGATGTAAGAACTGTTCCCGCCACAAACTGGGATGGAGGCAAGGTATCAAAACCTCCAGATTCACGAAGGATATATTTTAATTCTTCAAGCTGCTCTTCTGTATAGCTGTCATCTTCCATTATTAGGGTAAATCCCTTGCCCACCAAACATGCCACATTGGGCAACATGCGAATGATAGGTATTTGCCTATCCCCTATCCCTAATATCTCCCTATAGGTTTGGCTTTCCACACCAGCAACAATTGATACCATTATCTTCTCTTGGCCTTCCCTGATACACTTTTGGAGTGTAGGGGCAATTTCTTCCAAAACATCCTTTAAAAATTGAGGTTTAACACAGAAAACAATATATTTACTCAGTTCCACTGCTTCAGGATTTGTTTTGACATAGTTACAATTTAATTTCTCAGCCAGCTCTCTTGCTTTTTCCTCCACTATATCTACAACAACTACTTCATTTGGATCAATTCCCTTGCAGGCCGCAGTGGCCAAGGCAGTACCCATTACACCGCTACCAATAAAAGATATCCTTTTCATACTAGACCACCTTTCAATTGTTAATATGTACTTATATTTGAGGAACCTTCCTTTGCCTTTGGAGCCCATCAATTTGCCCTTCCCCTAATAGCTCCCATTTACCTTTATCTGTAATCTACTTATATTATAGCATATTATGGAGCCCTTGTAATTAGTCCTAACTTAATAAACATGAGCCTTAGAAGGGTTTTGATAACTGGCTTTTCCTTCATATGCAAAAAGGGCTGCTCCTAGGGCACCACATATTTCCGGCTCTTCTGGTACAATAATCCTTCCCTGTAATCTTTCCTCAATGGCAGCCACCACCCCTGGATTCCTTGCCACCCCGCCAGTCATCATCCATTCCCTCTCCAATTTACTCCTGCCAGCTAGGGCGGTAATCTTAGCTGCAATGGAACGGTTAATCCCCCCTACTATATCCTCTACATTCTTTCCACTGGCAACTAAAGATACCACCTCCGACTGGGCAAATACTGAGCACATGCTGGATATGGTTATCTTCTCCTTGGCTGAAAGGCCCATTACCCCCATCTCTTCCAAGGTCAGTCCCAGGGATGTAGCCATCATTTCCAAAAATCGGCCAGTGCCAGCAGCACATTTATCATTCATAACAAAATCCTGGACCTCTCCCCTGTCATTCAAACGGATTATCTTACTGTCCTGGCCTCCTATATCTATAATTGTGCGAACCTTTGGATTCAAAAAATAGGCTCCCTTGGCATGGCAGGTGATTTCAGTAATATCCCTTTCCCTAAATCCAATGGCATTCCTTCCATAGCCTGTGGTTACAGTGCCTTTAATTTGGTCCTTCCCTATACCAGCCTTTTTTAGGGCTTCCTCCAAAGCTCTATTGGCACTTTCATTTACCCGGGCCCCCGTTGCCACTGAATAGGAGGAGACAATATTTTTATTGCCATCTAAAATTACCACATTGGTGGAGGTGGAGCCACTATCTATGCCGGCAAAGTATTCCTTATCCCCCCTAGTGGTAATTTTTCCAGTGGAGGAGGCCTCCTCCCTATTTAAACCTTCAAAAAAGGCTCCTAGCCTGGTCAATATCTGACCAGCCCCCTGGGTGGTAAAATCGCTTTCTATTTTAACCATAGGTATATCCCTCCTGTCCCTAATGGCAGCATATTCAAAACCATAGTAATCGCAAAAGTTTATGGTGTTGTATATTATCCCCCGGATATTGGGCTTGTCCAAGAGGCCCTTTCGTGAACTGATATCATTCATACGCATACAGGGGGTTTGGGATAATAGTTCTCTTGTATACCATTCAAGGATTTGATCAAAACTGGCACCAGTAGGGGGTTTGCCAACAGATCTTAATCCAGTGCAGGTATGGTTTACTACTGGAAGAGGGGATATTTTCCTTATCTTTTCCAATAGTTCCTCCCCTATCCTAGCTCCGGCAACTATTACATGGGGCTTTTGGCATAATCTATTATTATGGAAGGCGGTATTTGGGTCATCCCCCTTGCCCCCATATTCTTTCCTATTATAAAAGGCTGAAAGGAATTTATCATAGTGGAATTCCCTTCCCATCCCCTTTTCCAATGCCTTTATTAATTTCAATATTTCATTCTTATATAGGGCTACACTTCTTTCATCCTGCTTTCTAGGTAGATAGATTATGTAGACATCCTGGCCCTCTTCCTTTAACAGATCATAGGCCCTGCGGATGGAATCACAGCAATCGGTAAGGACTAATGGTTTGGAAGCTTCATGGAGCCTTCCCGTAATCAATGCCCGGGAAAAGCTGCATACATTCCTATGGATTAGGTGGTCAGCCAAGTCCAAATTTTCAAACATACTATTGTATAATTGGGCTTCCTCACCAAATCCTCCAAATATCTCCACCGGTGTATATTTGCAAATGTAATGAATCATTCTGTAGCCACCCCCAAGATCTCCAAAAAAGCCTGTAATTTTGTAGCCATTTGGCCATGGTTTACATTCTTCCTGTCACAGCCATCCCCATCCAGTACCAGTAGGGGAAATCCCTCATCCCTTATAATACTGCCTATAATCTGTACATTGCCTAGGGTATGCTTGCAGCCCCAATGGCAGAAATAGACTATCCCATCAGCCCGAAGCCTTTTAGCCATTTCAACTATTCTTCTTCCCCTTCTTTCCCCTGGCCCGTTTACAACATTGAGAAGCATCCTCCTTGCCAAGGATTCATAGGGTTTCTTTTCATCCATCTCCACCAGGGAATCGAAATTGATATCGCAGGGTAGGATCTGGCATTTATCGTTGAAGTTGAGGATCCTTTTTATGGATTCCTGCCAGAAGGGCATGGTATGGACCCATAAAATCCTCTTTTCATCCTTGGCCCTTCTAGCTCCATAGGTATCCTCTAAAAGCAGGCGGAAAAACTTGTCCCCCTCCTCTGTGCCTAACAATATGTGGGTGGGGAATATTTTAAACATTTCCAGGGTCATAGACCCTGGCATGTATCTATGGGCAAGGACTGTTAAATGCTCCTTATAGTTTCTTATGGAGCGGTTGGCTCTTCCTATTACTGATCTTAACCTATCCTCATCCATCTTCCTAGAGCTGGTATCCTCAATCATGGAAACCAGCTCCTTAAGCTGATTGGCCACATAATCTATGCTTTCCCTATTGCATACACTGGGTACATCTACTAGATAATAGGGTATTTTATAATGGTCAGCAATGGTCCTAAAGGTGGAATTGTTGGCATCACAGGCCATAGAAGTAGTAGCCACAAATTGAGGGGCTGGTATGGTGTTTGATAGAACTGCACCGAGTAAAACCTTATGATAGGAACAGTAGGTCTGTGGGATGCCATAATCCTCAGCATATTCTATAAAGAATTGTTCACAGCCTGCTCCATTTAAGTAACAGGCCAACCCTTCGGTAAACTGGGGTACTATGTCCATGGCATGGAGGATCTCACAGGGGAAAAATATATTGACAACTGCCGATTTATCCGGCCTATGTAGTGGCCTTCTAATGGCCCTGCTATTTATTATGGACACATATCTTTGATGGGGTAAAAGGCCCTTATCTGGCATTATATTAAGTTTTATGGAATTTGCCCCATAGCCTAGTTTCAATAGGTTTAGTGCCATTTTAGGTGATTTGGCAGCTAAAAGCTCTACTGCTTGTCCAAAGCTTTCTATTACCCTACTCATTTCCTACTCCTTTTCAGATAATTTTAATTATTATTATATCATATTGGAGAAATTTAGTATTAGGTCTAAAATAAAAAAGAACTAGCTCTAGGCTAGTTCTACTTGATAAATTTAGTACCATTACCAACCTTAATTTAGCTTTATGATAGGAGTAGCTCTAGGTTGGGACCGGGTGTCATATTGAAATTGCAGGAACATTTGCTGGGTCTTATACTAAAATGGGGGATAGTATGTTGAGTTTAGCCACACAAGTTAGTAAGTTGGAACCTGGCACCATATTAAATAACTCCACCATTTTTCAAGGCATAATACAAGTTATTCTTCTTCTTTCTCAATTCCCTATAGAAGGCCACATCTTCTTCAGCAGGGAATACTTCTTCTGGTTCATCGGGTATCATTTGGTAGAAGGCTTCTTCTATGGAATCATATATCCCCAAGGATACATAGGCATTGATGGTTGCTCCCAGGGAGGTGGCTTCACTGTTATCGTACTTTTCTATTTTCATATTCAAGGCATTGGCCTGGATGGTGTTGAATAAATGGAATTTGGTCATTCCTCCTGCCACAGCTACAGTAGAAAGCTCTCCTACCAGGGATTGGATTAATTCCACATTTTCTGCAATCTCTAGGGCTATCCCTTCAATTATGGCCCTGGCCATATCGGATCTTTTTGTTCCCAGGGATAGGTTGAAAAACATTCCCCTGGACAGAGGGTTCCAATAGGGGGCTGCAGAGCCTTCAAAGTGAGGTATCAATATTACCCCATTTGAACCAATAGGGGATGATAGGGCTTCCTTATTTATTTCATCAAAGCCCTTGCCTTGGTATCCAAATTCCTCCTTAAACCATCTGTAAATGGCTCCTGTATTAAATATTCCCGCTTCTACAATGTATTTCCCAGGTATGGCTGCAGCACTGCATACTACCCTACATTCCTCATCAAAGGCTGGCTTTTCTGAATAGGCCATTACAAAGGAGCCAGTTCCTGTATTGGCCTGGGCCCTCTTTGGTTCTATGGTTTTTAAGGCTATGGCTGCATTTTGCTGGTCTCCACCACAGATGATTACCTGGGTGCCTGTAGATAGGCCAGTAGACTTGGCAAAATCCTCAGTTATACTTCCAATATTGGTACTTGGGGGTACCAGATCACATAGTTTATTCCTATCTATATCAAATGTTTCTATTATTTTCTCATCCCAGTCTAAACTTTCAATATTCATAAGCATGGTTCTTGATGCCTGGCTCCAATCCGTATTAGGTTGTCCAGTCATCTTGTACACTAGAAAATCTTGAACTCCCATAAATTTATAGGTCTTATCATATATATCCTTCTCATTTTCCTTAATCCACAATATCCTGGGCAGTGAAAAATAGGGGTTAATCCTAAGCCCAGTCCTTTTGTAAACCTCTTTCATGGTCATCTTCTCTTGCATTCTATCACAAATGTCTACAGTTCTTTTATCCTGCCACATTATGGCATCCCTTAAGGGCTCTCCATTTCTATCTATGGGTATTACAGAAGCCCTTTGTGAAGTGATGGCTATGGCTTCAATGGATATATTATTATCCCTAGCATAATCTGCTACTTCCTTTAAGGTAGATACTATGGCATCATACCAGTCATTGGGGTTCTGTTCCACTAAGCTTAATGACTCATATCTAGGCTTATATTCTGCAGAAGATACAAAGTAGGTATTTCCCTTTTCATCATATAATCTCGAATTCATCCCTGAAGTTCCTACATCTACTGTTACTATATAAGTCATATTTATACTCCTTTCCCAAAGAAGGCCCACCCAGGGGCCTTCTTTACATTAATTTATTTTACAGTCCTGGCAGTATGCCAGAGAATAGATTGAGTATCAATACTATTATTAAACCTGAAACTCCAGCAATGGTTCCTCCTAGAGTCCAGGATTTAATTGTATCGGTGAATGAAAAGCCAGAAAACCTATTTACTACCCAGAAGCCTGAATCGTTTGGCAGGGATCCACCAATTCCACCTAAGCATATGGCCAATCCCACTAAAATACCAGATGCTCCTGTTTGGGCTACTACTGGGGCCATTATTGCAGAAGTGGTAACTAGGGCTACCGTAGTTGAACCTAGGGAGGATCTTAATATTTGACTGAATAGGAAGGCCAAAATAATAGCTGAAAATCCCCAAGTCTGCATTGTTTCAACTAGATAGTCTCCAATTCCAGTGGCATTTATTATGGCTCCAAAGGATCCACCAGCACCGGTAATTAGTAGAACCATACCAGCTTGTGAGCCAGCTGAAGCTATAATCTCTTCTAATGGTGATCTGAAATACTTCCTTAAGGCTAAAATACTTACTATAACTCCTAAGAATAAGGCAGTGTTCTTGTCACCAATAAAGGCAAAGAAGCTGGCTAAAGCTGAACCCTCTGGTAAGATCATACCCATTACAGTTCCTAATAATAGGAGTATTATTGGAAATAGAAGAACGAATATGGCCAATCCACCAGATGGTTTTTCCCCTTCAAATTCCTCTTCCTTTACAGCAGGTTCCCCACCATAAAGGTTTTCTCCACCCTTTTCTTCGGCTTTTTTGCCCAAGTATTTACCATATAGCCAACCCCCTATTAGGGATGCTGGTATTGAAACTATTATGGAATATAGTAGGAATACTCCCACATTAAGATCCATATTACCTATAACTGCTAAGGGTCCTGGGGTAGGAACCACTACCGCGTGGGTTACTATAAGCCCTACTGCAAGGCCAGTTACATAGGTGATAAAGGGGATCCTGGTCTTCCTACTAATTTGTCTTGCCAGCTCCACCAGTATAACGAAGGCTGCATCGAAGAAAACTGGAATGGATATTACATATCCTGTCATATTAATAGCCAGGGGAGAATTTTCCTTTCCAAATACCCTAAGCATGGTGTTGGCAATCTGCTCTGTAGATCCAGTACGGTATAATATTTCACCTAGTATAATTCCCAAAGCTATTACTATACCCACACCCTTTAGGGTATTTCCAAAGCCCGTTGCAATGGTGTTTGAAATCTCTGGCAGGGGCATCATGGCTCCCAATCCAACTAGAAAGGATACTCCTAGTAGGGATATAAAGGCATTAATCTTTAGCTTAATAATCATTATCATTACCAGGGCTACCGCCGCTATAAAAAGAATAAATAAACCTAAACCTTCCATTCTAAGGCTCCTTTCTTAATCATTTTTAAACAATTTCATATACCTTTCAATAACCTCCATCATATACTCCTGTTGACGTAAATATAATACGGATAGATGGGGGTTGTTATCCTTTAAAAATTCCCTTGTCTTTTCAATGGTATAGGAGGATATCTCCGTATTAACATTTATCTTAGCTATACCATTGTCTATGCTTCCTCTAATTTTGTCCTCTGGTGTGCCAGACCCTCCATGTAATACTAGGGGGATTCCTACCTTTTCATTTATCTCCTTTAGTATATCCAGCCTTATATTAGGCTCTCCTTTGTAATGGCCATGGACAGTCCCTATGGACACAGCCAGGCAGTCTACACCAGTTCTTTCTACAAACTCCCTTGCCTTATCTGGGTCTGTGTATTTTGTAAGGGCTCCTACTTCCCCCTCATGGGAATCCAGGCCTGTTGCTATGCTTCCTAGTTCTGCTTCCACACTTACCCCTACACTATGGGCCACTTCCACCACCCTTTTGGTATTGGCCACATTTTCCTCAAAGGGGAGATGGGACCCATCATACATGACGGAGGTAAAGCCTGCATTTATTGCCCTGTATACATCTTCAACCTTGGAACAGTGGTCCAGATGAAGGGCTATAGGCACATCATGGTTTTCTAGTAAGGCCGATACTACAGCATGTATTTCGTTGAATTCCATATTGTCTAAGTACTTGGCACCAAAGGCTATGATGGCAGGAGTATTCAATTTTTCTGCAACCCTTGCCACCGCCTTAGCCGTTTCATAGCTATAACAGTTGAATGCACCTACAGCATAGCGGTTTTCATAGGCATGATTTAAAATATCCTGCATTCTGGCAATCAATTTATCACCTCCTATCTTTTAAATTGGGAAAACCACCCTTTAAATCCTTCATCCTCCAATACCTCTGGGTTGACTATGAATCTTGGGTTTTCTCCTTTGAAGAATTTGCTTATATCCTCCATCAACAGATAGGGGGAATTGGTCAATGCTTCCGTTGTAGTTCCTGCTATATGGGTGGTTAATGTAACATTGTCAAGCTCTAAAAGAGGACTGTCCTCTTCAATAGGCTCTACAGGAAATACGTCTAAGGCGGCTCCAGCTATCCATTTTTCCTTTAAGGCTTTAATTAATGCATCATGGTCTACCAAACCAGCCCTTCCCGTATTGATTAGAATAGCTGTCTTCTTCATCATCCTTAATTGCTCTTCCCCAATCATGTTCCTATTTTCTTCAGTCAATCTGGCATTGATAGTTACAAAATCGCTGTTTCTTAATAATTCATCTAACTCTGCCTTTTTATAGCCTAGGGATTCAATTTCCTCCTTGCTTACATAAGGGTCATAAACTAGGGTATTCATATCGAATCCTGATAGCTTTTTGGCTACCAGTCTGCCGATGTAGCCAAAACCGATTATCCCTATGGTCTTGTCATGGAGCTCCATTATATGGTCGCTATTGGAGAAGGTCTTCCTCCATTCTCCATTCTTGATGGCATAATGGGCCCTGGCAATATTTCTAGCTTCTGCCAGTAACATGCCTACTGTAAAGTCCGATACTGCATGGGCATTTCTACCCTTTACGTTGAATACTAATATACCCCTTTTTGTAGCTTCTTTTACATTAACATTTTCTACACCAGCCCTGGAAACGCCCACTATCCTCAAGTTTGGCATCTGGTCAAATACCTTAGAGGATACAGGGAAAAATAAACCTGCCAATACATTGGCCTCTTTCCCATGTTTCAATACTACCTCAGGCACCTCTTCAATTTCAGGGCCTTTTTTCTCCACTTCTAACCTTCTATACTGGAGTTTACCCCAATCGGATTCCCAGTCTTCAGCTATATAGTTATCCCCATATTGAGGGAAATACTTCTTCCAAGCATCTACAAATCCCTGGGAGGGAATCATAGCATCTCCAGATAGAATGGCTTTTAAACCTTCAATCATTTTATCACCCCACGATAGTTGTTTTTTTACCATTCTTCTTGTGCTAGAAGTAATTTTGTTACCCTACTTTAATAGTACCATAGGTCTAATAGCATGACAATAATAATTAAATATTTAACAATAATGGTCTTATTATCTTATATTATTATATTATGGCATTAAAAAAGGCTTTATACTCATGTATAAAGCCAAAACAAATATTGGTACCGGGTTGGAACTTACTAGCTTTTATAAAATTCAATTCTTCTTCTTAGCCACTGATAATCTGGATTGATTGATATTTTCTATACCTTCTTCCCCCATCTTCAGCAGTAATCCAACACAGATAATGTCCACTATTACAAGCTGGAGTATCCTTGAAATCATGGCATCCGACCTGTAACTAGTTTCCTTAGATGAGCTATATAGGGTTACGTCGGATAATTTGGATAGGGTAGAATTTTGGTGGCTGGTAATGGAAAATACCTTAGCCCCCTTACTCTTCCCAATCTCCACCGCATCGATTATCTCCTTGCTCTCTCCTGAATGGGAGACAGCTATTATTATTTCCCCCTCCTTGGCCTGGGTGCATCTTATGCTCATCATGTGGGAATCTGAATACTTCTCTGCCCTGATCCCCAACCTTATTATCTTATGATGTATATCTCCAGCTACAAAGCCTGAAGCACCTACCCCAATTATAATAATGCCCTGGGAATTTAATATTCCATCTATTACCTTTTCTACATCATGGGGATTTAAAACCTTATCTAAATCTATTATTGCACTATCAGTGTCCTTGATTACCTTCTTTTGTACCTCTTCAATTGTATCGTCTTTAGTTACATCCCCATAGACTGCATGACCTGTCTTGGCAGAAATCTCCTGGGCAATCCCCACCCTAAATACCTGGTAGGAATTAAAATCCAACTTTCTAATAAACCTCATAACAGTAGTCTCACTGGTTCCACATATGTTGGCCAGCTCGCTTATAGAATGCATAATCACCTTTTCAGGATTCTCCAACACATAATCTGCAATCTTTTTCTGAGTGGCAGATAAAGTACTATACCTTGTCCTTATTAGAGATAAAACTTCTGTACCCAATGTATTCACCATTTCCTTTAATATTTTTGATATTCTAATTATAATACATAATTTAATATATAACAAGAATACACCCCAATATTGGTGCCAGGTCCCAACTTACTAACTTGTTTCCCCTTGCCCATCCCTTAAACTAAATACAAAAAAAAAGCATCTCCCCTGAGATGCTTTTTGCAAAATAGTTTTCTATTTATTTACCCTAGCAAATTCTAATGCTACAGACTTTCCCGCCAAAACTCCATTGCCTTCTATGTAGAATACTAATTTATCCCCTTCTAATTCATACTCGTGGTAGGTACTTTCATTATCATCATACAGTTTAATCTTATTCTCAACTATTTCATATTTGGCTCCCGTTCCCATAAAATCCACATTGCCATCCTTATAAAACTCTACTTGGCTTCCTTTGGGAAATGTAAAAAACCCCAATATAGTCACATCCTCAACCAATTCCCATCTTCCCACTAATTTTGATTTCTCACTGTTACCACAGGCCACCAAAAGAGCCAGGCTTGTTATTAGAATAGCTATTAGTAATAATTTGTGTCTAAACTTCACCCTTATGCCCTCCTAAATGTATATTTTCACACAATAATCTAATAGTAACATAGGCAGGAGGGCTTGTCCAGCATTTTCCTCCTTGAAATACAAGGGTTCTATCCCTAGTCCTCTTCTATTTCAACCCTAATAATACAGGAATCCTCCCCATCCAATGTATTCTTATCGTGGTAACACTTAAAAGAGCTATTATAGCCCTCATATTTGGCCTGGTCCACATAGCAATATAATCTGCCCCATTTTTCAAAATTAAGCTTTTTCCATGTGTCTGCAAAGGGGCAATAGGTTATTTCTCTGGCTTCTGGATTTTGTGTATCTAGTTCTCTTTTTTCCCAGCCTACACTAGGTAAATCCTGTCCTAATGCATAATTTTCTAATGTTGTTTCCTTATTAAGACTTAGTACCTTTTCCCTAACATTAGTACCACAATGGAGGCCATATTGGTAAATCACCTTTTTTACTATTTCTTCAGTCTTTTCCTCCCCAAACTCCTCTATTAAATTATTTACAAAATGATAATATAGCATGGCCAATCTTTCAGCTACAATACGAACATCCTGAACGGCCCTTTCCTTAGGAATCATTTCTTTGTTATTCATGTAAGATCATCCCCTTTTCTATAATATCTCTACCTATATATTATCATCACTGGTCCTGGTATTTCCACACAAAAAAACAACCCCTAAGGGTTGCTTTTACCGTATCTAATTTTATCTTATAGCCTTTAGCCTGGAAATATCTAGCCAGTTCTTAGCAGTTACCTGTTCTACGTTAGCAAGATCAGTTCTCAAATCCTTTAGCTCATCGTGGACATACTGAATCTCTGCCTTTAATTCAGCCCTAGTGGATTCTATTTCTTTAACTATGGTCTCTTCTATGGAGTCAAACCTTTTATCTATGGCTGCAAATTTTTCATTAGTGTTTTGTTCCATTGAGTCAAACCTTTTATCCACCGATTCAAATCTTTGATCCATTGAGTCAAACCTTTTATCCACTGATTCAAATCTCTGCTCCATTGAGTCAAGCCTATTCTCCACCGATTCAAATCTCTGCTCCATTGAGTCAAGCCTATTCTCCACCGATTCAA
>JAAYEM010000061.1 GCA_012728725.1 Tissierellia bacterium
AATACAAGGGAACTTAAAAAAATGGTTGATGAAATTTTGGTAGATTTGAATAGTTCTTTTATAATCGACGATGAGGAATTCCAAATTACTACCAGTATAGGGGTAGCAATCTACCCTGATGATGGTATAGATTCTACTTCCCTGATAAGGAAGGCGGAAGTTGCCATGAATAAGGCCAAAGAGTCCAGCGCCAACAGGCCTATTATATTCAACAATGCCCTAGATACTGAAGTCCAAGAATATTTTTGGATGAAAAATGATTTAGCAAGGGCCCTTTCCAATGATGAGCTGTTTTTAAATTATCAGCCCATATATGATACCAGCATAGACAAGCTAATAGGGGTGGAGGCATTAATCAGGTGGAGGCACAAAGAGAAGGGTATAATCCTACCCACGGAATTTATTCCCCTAGCAGAAAGGTCAGGCATGATCCATCCCATTGGTGATTGGGTTCTATTTAATGCCTGTAAACAGAATAAAAAATGGCAGGACCGGGGCTATGAGCCTGTATATATATCGGTAAATGTGTCCGTTCTCCAGCTGGAACAGCCTGGATTCTGTAGGGTAGTAGAGGAGATGTTGAAGGAAACAGGACTGGAGCCTGAATACCTTCAATTGGAGATAACTGAAACCTACTTCATCCAAAAATATGATTCCATCAAGGATACAATAAATGAACTTAGTCAATTAGGGGTAAGGCTGGCCATAGATGATTTTGGTACAGGCTATTCATCCTTAAGCCAACTGTGCACTTTTGATGTAAACAACATTAAAATAGACAAGACCTTTATTGATGGAATAGAGAGGGATCTTAATAAGAGTAAGATAGTTAAGGCTCTAATATCCCTGGCTGAAAGCTTAAATATCAGCCTAACAGCCGAAGGAGTGGAAACTCAGGAGCAATTGATATTTTTAAAGAAAAACAAATGTACTGTAGCCCAGGGATTTTTGTTTAGTGAGCCTGTAGACCCAGATGGGATTGAAAGGATGTTAGCAAAATATAAGGGAATATAAAATAGGGGAACAGTTTAACTGTTCCTCTTTTTATGATAAAAAAGAAAACACCATCTATTAATATGAATAGTTTATATTGGCTAGGGTAATATCTAATATAGAGAATAAAAATAAAGAATATTTTGTAAAAATATAAATATATTAAAGAGAGGGGAATACAAATGGATAGGGTAAAATTGGCTATTATATTCTATAGCTTTACAGGAACTAACTACCAACTGGCTAAGTGGGCAGAGGAAGCTGCCAGGGAAAAAGGAGCAGAGGTAAGGCTTTTAAAGGTTGAAGAGCTGGTACCTCAAGAAACCATAGAGTCCAACCCAGCCTTGAAGGCCCATGCAGATGCCACAAAGGATGTACCTATTGCCACTGGCGAAGATCTGGTTTGGGCTGATGCCATCATATTTAGTACACCAACCCGCTTTGGAAACGTGGCATCCCAGATGAAACAATTTTTAGATAGGCAGGGAGGACTTTGTGCTTAAGGAAAACTAATGAACAAGGTAGTATCTGCCATGTCATCGTCACAAAATCCCCATGGCGGGCAGGAGGCTACTATTAAAGCCCTCTATACTACTATGATGCACTGGGGAGCCATAATAGTTGCACCAGGTTATACGGATTCATCCATATTTGCAGGGGGAGGAAATCCATATGGTACCAGTGTTACAGTAGACCAGGATGGAAAGATGATAGAAGATGTAAAGGAGGCAGTAAAATATCAGGCCAAACGTACAATAGAAGTGGCAGAGTGGATTAAGAGAGGAAGGCAATAGAAGGGAGGGGTTGAGTGAGGCCATTTTCCAAAAAGCTATTAGCCATTCTAGTAATCCTAACCTTGCTAGTTACCCTAACTGCCTGTGGTTCCAAGGAGGACGGGACACCTGATGGGGATGTGACCTATAAGGATGGAACCTACATAGGTGAAGGGGAAAGAAGGGAATTTGGATATGAAATAGCTGAAGTCACCATAGAAGGGGGAAAGATAACCGATATAGTTCTTAGAAGAATGACTCCAGAAGGGGAAGAGGTGGATTATGAAGAATGGACAGGAGAAGGGGATAGGCCAAATCTGAAGCAGTTTAGGGAGGATATGGCCAAGGAGATGATAGAGAAGCAAACCTATGATGTAGATGCTATTGCTACAGCCACTGAGACTTCAGAAGGCTGGAAGGAAGCTGTAAAAAATGCATTAGAGCAGGCTAAATAAAAAGCGGTAGTTTTTACTACCGCTTTTAATATTAAAATCACTCTCATGGATTGCTCTTCTCTGGATACTGACTTGTTTCTGCTTATATTAGGTATCCAACCTTCCCCCCATACTTTTTATGATATTTTTAGCTTTTTGGCTATCTTTATCCTCTGTTTCTACAAATAGACAGTAGCTTATATCAACCACCTCATCAAAACCCGCCATGCCACTTACCATGGGGTTAGCTGAAGCTAAGGGGGATAAGTTTCTACCAAGGGTGTTAGCACCAGATTTTAATACTAAATCTGCTAGACTTTCTCCACCTGAACTTCCAGGAGCATCAGTTTTTACATCCCTATCAACAATGTGATGATCGTTGCTATCCACATAGGCATTTTTAAAACCAGCCTTTTTAAGCTTATCAACGGTTTCATTAGCTGATTTTAAATCCCCAAAAAAACCTCTTATCTTCATTTCCAATCCTCCAATCAAAATTTAGATTGTAGAATTAGTATTTGTGTTTTGATAAAAAATATAATTTTCTAAATTTAGATTAGGGAAATTTAAGTTTGAGGATTTTCAAGGAAGGGGCTATAGAATAATTCTATCAGCCCTTTTTTAGTTCTAGGATGGAAATATTATAAATAAGATAGAATAGGCTTAAAAATATTATTAAGGTGATTAGATGAAAAGAAAGAATAGGATTTATATACTATACCTTAATAAAAAAATATTGTTTATACTGACTTTGCTATTATTGATAATAATAGGTATAATTTTTACAAAAGGGTCCAGGGCATTAAATATATTTAGCTATAGGGATGGGCAGGTTATAGTAATCGATCCAGGCCATGGTGGAATAGATGGTGGGGCTGGAAATGTAAAGGATGTTTTAGAAAAGGACATAAATTTAGATGTGGGGATTAAATTAAAAAAACAGTTATTAGTTGAGGGATTTAATGTGGTTATGACCAGGGAAGTAGATCAATCCCTGGAACACTTGAGCAGTCTCAATGCCTCCAGATATAGGAGGGATTTAGATGCTAGGAAAAATATAATAGATAATAATGAGCCTGTAGTATTCATCAGCATCCATGTTAATTCCAGTAAAAAGAGTACAGCCAGGGGTGCCAAAATATACCACTATCCAAATTCCACTGAGGGCAAAAGGCTGGCAGATAGTATTGCCAGATCTATAGATGCAAATCTATATGAGAAATTTTTAAAGGAAGAGTCTTTAAGGACTGAGGTCCTGTCTGAGGATTACTATATACTGAGGGAACCCTCCTACACTGGAGTACTGGTGGAAATAGGATTTATAACCAATCCCGAGGAGAAGAGGCTCCTTATGGATGAGGATTATAAGGAAAGATTGGCCTTTGCTATTAAAAAGGGAATATTGGAATATTTGGACTGATTTAATAAATATAGCATAAAATACCCTATATAGGTGGAAAATATAATATAATATTAGAAGAACAGAGGAGGGATTGTATGAACTTTAATTATTATTCCTATAGATACCCGTCTAAGAGGATGGTGGTATTTGGTAACAAAGGTATGGTGGCAACTTCCCAACAGTTGGCTGCCCATGCTGGATTGGATATATTGAAAAAGGGAGGCAATGCCATAGATGCAGCCATAGCTACAGCAGCCTGCCTAACGGTGGTGGAGCCAACTTCTAATGGAATTGGTGGGGATGCCTTTGCCCTAGTTTGGTATAAGGACAAGCTCCATGGACTTAATTCCTGTGGTTTTGCTCCTGAGGGCATTTCCATAGATAAATTAAAGGAAAAGGGGATTGATGGAATTCCCAAATATGGTTGGATCCCTGTTACTGTACCAGGGGCACCAGGAGCTTGGGCAGAATTATCTAGAAGGTTTGGCCGCCTGCCCCTAAAGGAAGTCTTAAAACCGGCAATAGAATATGCCATGGAAGGCTTTCCAGTATCTCCTACGGTGGCCTACTATTGGGAAAGGGCCTTTAACATCTATAGTAAGGCCTTGAAGGGGGAAGAATTCAAATACTGGTTTGAAACCTTTACCAAGGATGGACAGCCTCCAAGGGTGGGGGAAACCTTTAGACTGCCAGATCATGGTCAGACCCTGATGGAGATTGGGGAGACGGAAGCTGAGTCCTTCTATTCTGGAGATTTAGCCGACAAAATAGATGCCTTTTCAAGGGAAAGTGGAGGCTACATAAGAAAGAAGGATCTGGAAAGGTTTAAACCCCAGTGGGTAGAGCCCATATCCGTAAATTACAGGGGCTATGACATATGGGAGATACCACCCTCTGGCCAAGGAATTGTAGCCTTGATGGCCTTAAACATCCTTAAGGAATTTGAATTCAGCCACAGGGAAGACCCCCTAACCTATCATAGGCAAATTGAAGCCATAAAATTGGCATTTGCCGATGCCAAGGAATATGTAACTGAAATGGATAGGATGAAGGTTAAGGTGGAGGATCTCCTATCTGATGCCTATGGGAAGGAAAGGGCCAAAGAGATAAAGGATAGGGCAATAATTCCAAGCTGTGGAAAACCTGACCCTGGTGGAACCGTCTATTTGGCTGCTGCCGATGGGGAAGGCAATATGGTTTCCTATATTCAAAGTAATTATATGGGATTTGGTTCTGGACTGGTGGTGCCCAATACGGGAATTGCCCTTCACAATAGGGGACACAATTTCTCATTTGACCCAGGCCATGTAAACTGCCTAGAACCCCTTAAGAGGCCCTACCACACCATTATACCCGGCTTTATAACCAAGGATAATAAAGCTGTAGGCCCCTTTGGAGTAATGGGAGCCTTTATGCAGCCCCAGGGCCATGTCCAAGTGGTTATGAATATGATAGATTTTGGATTAAATCCCCAGGAGGCATTGGATGCCCATAGATGGCAATGGGTGGAGGATAAGAAGGTATTCATAGAATCGGATTTTCCAAACCATATAGCCAGGGAATTAGAGGCTAAAGGCCATGAAATCCATCCCCAGGTAACCAGTGGTACCTTTGGCAGGGGGCAGATAATATTAAGGCACAATAATACCTTAATAGGAGCTACTGAGAAGAGAACAGACAGCACAGTAGCTGTCTGGTAAAAAGGTGGGATCTTATGGTAATAAAAATAGACAATGAAAAGTGCACCAAGTGTGGCCTATGTATAGAGACCTGTCCCATAAATATAATAAGGATGGAAGGGGATATGGTCCTAATGGATGAAACAAGGTGCATTAAGTGTAAAACCTGTGTTGGGGTATGCCCTTCCAAGGCCATATATATTAAATGATAATTATTAAGCGTAGATAAGCTTACTGCTTTATCTACGCTTATTTTTATCCCAATAATCTTTCCAATAGCTTCCTTGGTATAGCTCCAGTAGCAAATAATACTAAAATATAGGCCAGGCCCCCTGCTACTATGCTTATCAATAGGCCTATTAAGCCCTGAAAGCCTATGCCCACCAAAACAGTTTTACAAATATAAATCACCACAAGCATTATGGCAGTTGCCATTATAGGTTTTAATATTAAATCCCCATAATCCAGTTTTAGTTTTACCCTTCTTTTGATGCTTATCCTATCCAATAGGAATATTACCCATCTGGATAAGAAAAATCCAATGAAATATCCATTGATACCAAATTTAGGATGGCCCACCAGGGAATATATGCAGAATACCTGAAGGGTAAGGCCTATCAGCCTATTCTTAGTGGCTGCAACCTGTTTGTTTAAACCGTTGAGTATGCCAGAAAAGGTATGCTCTAGGGCAAAGAATACAGTACCATAGGCCATAAATTTAATAAATTGGCCTACATGGATATCCTCATATATAAAATATCCTAAGGGCTGGGAGTAGAATAGGAACAATCCCGTTACTGGTATGGCAACTAAAAGGGTCATTTTAATTGCAAATTTAATATTGTGTTTCACCATACTATATCTTTTTAATGCCATATTCTCAGATAGGTTGGGAACTAAATTTATGGCTATAGCCCCTGTTACTATAAAGGGTAGGGAGATCAAGGGCATGGCCATGCCAGAAATCCTTCCCAGGGTGGAAACGGCTTCACTATTGGTATATCCTATTGCCATAAGCCTTCTGGGGATGAATATGGAATTTGCAAAGCCTAAAATTACACTTACTATATCCCCTACTGCAATAGGGGCAGATATGGAAAATATCTTTTTTAATATATTTAGGCCTGATTCCTTTCTCAATATAGGGTTATAAGGCCCCTTATTAGACTTTCTTAACATGACTGTAAGCCATATAAGATCTAATACCTCCCCTATGGCGATTCCCCATATGGCAATAGTAGCCCCAAGCTTAGGCTCCATTGGATATGCCATATATAGCATCCCAAATACAATAAGCAACTGGCCTACATGCTCAATAATCTGGGACACGCTGGGAACCATTATGGCATTTAATCCGTAATAATATCCCCTTAAGGTTATGGTCAAGGGAAGCAGTATAATGGATGGGATTAAAAAGTATATGGGGGCAATTAGGTTATCGTTTTTAAATGCTTCCACTGCAATATTTTCAGCAAATATAAATATAATTAGGCTAAAGATTGCTGCAAAGGATAGGGCTAATAGGATGGATACTATCAAAATTTTCCTTATGGAAGCATAATTATTTTTTGATCTATACTCGGCCACCAGCCTGGCTATAGCTGTAGGAAGTCCTGCAGTGGATATGACCAAAAATATCATCAGCACAGACCTGGCCATCTGAAAGAGGCCCAAACCCTCTGCCCCAATGTACTTGGACAAGATCACATCATATATAAAGTCTACAGACCTCACTATCAAATTTATCATAATCATTAGGATGGAACCCTGGACAAATCCTCTTCCCTTCAAACAATCACCCCGTAGTAAGACTATATTAAGGCATATTAATCTATATGTGAACATTTAACTATTTATTTATAAAATTTATTGGGACAAAGGCCAATACTTCTTCTATCTGCATAAAGATAGGGGATAATTCATATCTTTTAAATAAAGATTTTTTATGGCAGGGTGATGGTATTGTATCCTTTTTATACAAATATAGTACATAATTTTTTTATTGCCTTTGGGGTAGTAATTGGAGCCAGTTTATTCAATGGGGTAGGGGCCTTGATAACTGGAGCTCCCCCTTTTAAATCCATGGTGGATATAGCCAGGTCTACTAAAATATGGGCTGTAGCCGTAGCCCTGGGAGGTACTTTTTCCTCCTTTGATGTAATAGATAAGGGCCTATTTGCTGGAGACTTTAAAGCCCTTGTAAGGCAGGCCATATATGTATTAATGGCCCTTTTAGGTGCCAATATTGGGTATAGCTTAATCAGATTAATACAAAGGTGTAATCAAATATGGGGAAGCTAAAAGGGAAGGCTTACAATTATATTCTATGTTTGGCAACTGGAATATTAATTGGAATATTAATAGGCCTTATAATTATGACTACTCTTGTTAGCTATAGAATGGATCAATTATATGAAAATATAGCATACCTTGAAAACCTAGTAAGCAGCAAGGATGCCAAATTAGAGAAATTAGAGGAATCCATAAATACAATGCAATTGGTACTAAAGGATATTCAGATAATAATCAGCTTTCAGGACAAAGAGATGGAAGATAGGATTGACAAAATTGAAATTGAGAAGGCCATAAAGGAGAAATACAACAATCTGTTAGGCAAAGAAGTTAAAACAATAGATCCAGATTTGGCGGTAGAGGTGGTGGATAGGAGGATATTTAGATTGGAAGGGAAGGAGTATAGATTGAGGGTTAATAAGTTGATGTTGACAGAGGTGTTGAGAATATGGATAGAGGTTGAATTGATTGAATAAGTTGCAAATCCTTAATATAGGCTTTTACATATATAGAAATTAATATAGAATTAAATATAGGTCTATATTATAGTTAGAGGGGGACAAAGGATGAAAAGGGATAAGTTAAAGCTTATTGATCTACACTGTGATACCTTTTTTAGGATAGTATTGGCCCAATTAGAAGGGAGGACCATTAATCTTAAGGAGAATGATCTCCATGTGGATATAGAGAGGCTAAAAAAGGTTGGAGCCTCAGGCCAGATGTTTGCCGCCTACATACCTGCCCAAAGCTTGTCTCAATATGGCTTTGATGGCACACCCTACGACTTTTTAAAATTAACCTATAAAAAGATGCTTGAAGAATTGGAGGCCAATAAAGGGGACATAGCCCTGGCCACCAATTATTTAGATTATGAAAAAAATATGGCTAATGGGAAGATATCCGCCTTTTTAACCATAGAGGAAGGCTGTATATTGGATGGAAAGATAGAAAGGCTAGATGAAATATATGATATGGGCTTTAGGTTCTTAGGCCTTATTTGGATGCCAGAGAACTGTATAGGTTTTGCCCATTCCAAGGACCCTGAAGTCATGGCTAAAGGATTGAAGCCTTTTGGCTTTGAAGTAGTGGAAAGGATGAATGAAATTGGCATGGTAATAGATGTATCCCACCTGTCCGATGGAGGCTTCTACGATGTGGCTAAACATTCCAAACAGCCTTTTGTTGCCACCCATTCCAATTGCAGGGCCATAGCCAATGAAAGTAGAAACCTAACAGATGATATGATAAAAATACTTGCCAATAAGGGCGGGGTAATGGGATTAAACCTGGTACCGGCCTTTTTGGATGCCAGCAATAAGAGCAGGATAGAGTATATGGTAAAACATATTAAACATATCAAAAATGTAGGTGGTATTGATACAGTAGCCATAGGGGCAGATTTTGATGGAATGTATGGGGATTTGGAAATTGACAATGTGGGAGATATAGATAGGCTATTTGACGCATTGGTTAGGGAAGGATTTACTTGGGATGAAATAGATAAAATTGCCTACAAGAATGTATTAAGGGTAATAAGGGATGTAATAGGATAAAAGAGGGAAAGGCTTTTAAAAATAAGCTTATAAAAAGCTCCTCTAATACATGTATTAGAGGAGCTTTTTTATAAGGTAAATTTCTTCCTGTATTTTAGTGGAGTAATACCAACTATCTTTTTAAAGGCCATATTATAATAGCTTTGATTATTATATCCTACGGCTAGGGCTATGTCCAATATGGACATATCAGTATCTGTTAACAGTTCTTTACTTTTTTCTATTCTAATTTCATTGAGGAATTGGGAGTAGTTTTTTCCTACCTCTTTCTTAAATAGATGGCAAAAATAGCATTTATTAATTCCCAAACAATCTGCAATATTTTCTAATGTTAAAGGCTTATGGTAATTGACCTTCATATAATCTATTGTTTTACGGATATGGGGGCTATAGGCTTTGTTCTGGCATAAGTTAATATCATCCATTTTAATCCCCTTTCACATTTATTTTAATAAAAAATAGAAAAGCTAAATATATTTAAGATTTATATTCAATAAGATGATATACTAGAAGATAACTGATAATGATTATCAAAATCACCTTGCCTATATTATACATTAATCTATTAATATATGCAAATATAAAGGAATTTGGAGGCACCATGAAAAGATATTTTCTATTAACAATATTGATAGTACTATCTATAATTTCAATTTTTATTGGGGTTAAGGAGATATCAATTTTAGATATTTTTAATTTTAATTATGATCAGGTTCAAGTTCTGCTTTTAAGCAGAATACCCAGACTTATAAGCATTATTGTTGCAGGCATGGGTATGAGTATCAGCGGCCTTATAATGCAGCAGATTACCCAAAATAAATTTGTTTCCCCTACTACAGCTGGTACCATAGATTCAGCCAAACTTGGTATTTTGGTTTCCTTTATAATATTTTCAAACTCCAGCTCCATTACCAAAATGTTAATATCATTCATTTTTGCATTGGCAGGGAGTTTTTTATTCCTGGGGATATTGAAGAAAATAAAGTATAGGAATACAGTTATTATTCCTCTTATAGGTATAATGCTGGGGAGTGTAATGGACTCTATAACCACCTATTTTGCTTATAGGCAGGATTTGATGCAGAATATTTCTTCCTGGCTTCAGGGGGATTTTTCTATGGTAATCAAGGGAAGGTATGAGCTTTTATACATAAGCATCCCCTTTGTTATCATTGCTTTTTTATATGCCAATAAGTTTACACTGGCGGGAATGGGGGAGGATTTTTCCACAAGTTTAGGTCTTAATTATAACCGGGTTGTAGGTGTAGGCCTTGTTGTAGTTTCTTTAATATCCGCTTCCGTAGTAATTACAGTTGGAAGAATACCTTTTTTAGGCCTTATAATTCCCAATATGGTTTCCATGTATCAAGGGGATAATTTGAAGAAAAACATTATGCCTACTGGACTCCTGGGTGCCATTTTCCTTTTATTCTGCGACATATTGGGAAGGCTTATCATATACCCCTATGAGATTCCAATAGGTTTGACTGTAGGTGTATTAGGAAGCATTATTTTTCTTTACTTTCTTATTAGGAGGAATAGACAATGACGGTAAAAGGGAGATTATCCATACTTTCAATCCTGTTGTTAGTCCTTGTAATACTTTTCTTACTTTTAGGCCTAAATAGCAGGAATTGGGATTATGCCGTATCTAGAAGAATACCAAAATTGATAGCAATAGTACTAGTGGGAAGTTCTATTGCTTTTTCATCTACAGTATTTCAAACCATAACCAATAACCGAATCTTAACCCCTAGTGTATTGGGGCTGGATTCTTTATATATGTTTATACAGACTATTATAGTATTTGTATTTGGCTCTACCATCCTGTCTGTATTGGGGATAAGCTTTAATTTTATAATATCTCTACTATTTATGATATTTTTCTCTGTACTTCTTTTTACAGCCCTTTTTAAAAATAGGGACAACAATATATTCTTCCTTTTACTATTTGGGATGATATTTAGTACTTTATTCCAAAGTCTAACCTCCTTTATGCAGGTATTAATAGACCCTAATGAATTTTTAGTAATACAGAATAGATCCCTGGTAAGCTTTAATAATATAAATACTGATTTATTGTGGATTGCCATTGGATTAATTTTGTTAGTTCTAATATATACATCCAGGCAGATAAAATACCTGGATGTTCTATCCCTGGGAAGGGATACCGCTATAAATTTAGGAGTTGAATACCATAAGGTCATAAAAAGGATGCTTATTATTGTTGCTATATTAGTATCCATATCCACTGCCTTAGTTGGTCCTATAACCTTTTTAGGATTGATGGTTACAAATATAAATAGGGAATTTCTAAAAACCTATAGGCATAAGTATCTAATCCCAGGGGCTATCCTTATATCCACCATTATATTGGTGGGAGGCCAACTTGTGGCAGAGAGGATTATAGATTTTAAAACTCCCATAAATGTAATTATAAACTTTTTAGGAGGAGTTTATTTCATTTATTTAATCCTGAAGGAGGGAAATATTTTATGATTGAAATTAAAAATGTGGTGAAACAGTACGGCAACAATAGGGTTATCGATGATGTAAGCCTTAGGATTGAAAAGGGGAAGATTACCTCTTTTATAGGGCCTAATGGGGCAGGAAAGAGTACCTTACTATCTATAATA
The DNA here is from genome assembly GCA_012728725.1 of Tissierellia bacterium. Taxonomy (GTDB): domain Bacteria; phylum Bacillota; class Clostridia; order Tissierellales; family Tepidimicrobiaceae; genus JAAYEM01. Next base: position 11,763 of record JAAYEM010000061.1, read on the forward strand.
ACTAGACTTATTGATAAGGATAGTGGACAAGTATATATAGAGGATAAAGAGATCAGCCAATGGGATAGTAAGGAATTGGCTAAGAAGATTGGAATTCTAAAACAGTTTAACCATATAAATATCAGGTTAACAGTTAGGGAGCTAGTAAGCTTTGGCCGCTTTCCCTATAGTGATGGGAAATTAAAAGATGAAGATTGGGAGCATGTTGATAGGGCCATAAGCTATATGAAACTTGAAGATATTCAGCATAAATACCTGGATAAATTAAGCGGTGGTCAAAGGCAAAGGGCCTATATAGCCATGGTCATAGCCCAGGATACAGAATATATTCTACTAGATGAGCCCCTTAACAATTTAGATATGAAACATTCTGTAGAGATAATGAAAATATTGAAGAAACTATCAAGGGAATTAGGAAAAACAATAATAATAGTCATTCACGATATAAATTTTGCCTCCTGTTATTCAGATACTATAGTCTTGTTAGATAAGGGAAGGGTAGCTAAAGTAGGAGGAGTGGAGGATATATTAAAGGAAGAGCTTCTTGAAAAAATATATAAAATTAAATTTTGTATAGAGAATGTTAATAACAATAGAATCTGTGTATATTATTAAAGGAGGAAAAAATATGGCAGCTACAAGAAAGGGAAAAGGATTTATTTTACTATTAATATTATCTATTGCTATTATAGGAGTAACAGCTTGCAGCATAGAAACTACAGATGCAGCAGATGAGAACTCCAATATAGAGACTATAACCATTGACCATCCCCTAGGAAAGGCTGAGGTAAAAAAGAATCCAGAAAGGATAATAGTATTTGATTATGCTACCTTAGACTCCCTAGATCTAATGGGAATAGATATTATAGGCCTTCCAAAATCCACTATACCGGAGTATTTAAGTAAATATAGGGATGAAAGGTATGAAGATGTAGGAACTCTATTTGAACCGGATTTTGAAAAGATATATGAGCTTAACCCAGATGTAATATTTATTTCTGATAGACAGGTGGAAGTATATGAAGAGCTTAATGAAATTGCCCCTACTGTATATTTCCAAGTAGATGGGGGCAAATATATGGAATCCATAACCAACAATTTAATCATATTAGGAAATATTTTCGACAAGGAAGAATTTGTAGAAGAAGAACTTTCCAAAATAAATAGTGCCATGGCTGCAATAAGGGATAGGGTTACAGAGATGGGAGCAAATGCTTTGATAGTTATGGCCAATGACGGCTCCATAAGTGCCTTTGGTAAAGGTTCCAGATTTGGAATTATCCATGAGGAATTTGGATTCACACCAGTAGATCCTGATATAAAGGTAGAAAAGCATGGCAACAGCATTAGTTTTGAATATATATTGGAAAAGAATCCTGACTATGTATTTGTAATAGATAGGGCTGCAACAACTGGTGGAAGCACTACGGCAGAGCAGATATTTGATAATGACATTATAAAGAATACTGAGGCCTATAAGAATGGCAGGATAGTCTACTTAACGCCCCAGGTTTGGTATGTAGCCTCTGGGGGATTGAGGGGAACCTATATAATGATAGAAGATATTGAGTCTTCTCTGAAATAACCCATGACAAGGACTTAACTCTTATATTCATTATGGATACCTAGGTACCATAAGTGAATATAAGAGTTTTTTCTCTTATTAAGAAATTTTTTATTTTTACTTGCAATAATATTAAGGGGTGGATTGTTATCTATATGAAAGGAGTAAAATATGATTCTATTTAATTTTCTACTTACAACCAATTCAATAGGGGACAATTATAAAAATAGAAAGGCAATAGATATAGATGAAAGGCTATTTGAACGGATTGGCCAGGATGATATGGAAGCCTTTGAAACCCTATATACTTTAACTGAACGCACCATGTATGCTTACATACTATCCCTAACCAAGAACCATAATCAATGAAAGTTTAAACAGGGCCATAAATAATGCTCCTATAGAATTGCTGGAAGAATTAAAGAATAAACCCGTTGAAAAAATGGTTTACCATGACCATATTACTAGGCAGGAAATAGAGGAAAGAAAGCCTATTGGTTTAAAGCCTATATTTACTTTAGCTACAGCCTTTTGTCTTTTATTAATAGCATATTTTGGCTGGTATACTCCATATATGGTGGCCGATAGCATTATCTATTTGGATGTAAATCCAAGTATAGAAATGTCTATTAATAGGAAGGAAAAGGTCATTGATTTAACTGGTATAAATGATGAAGGGAAGAAATTAGTAAGTGGTATTGATTACAAGAACAGGGATATAAATAGTGTGGTTAATGAGCTGTTGGACAATATGCTACAACAAAATTATATAGATAAGGAAAACCATGCTATATTAGTTTCAGTATTAAATAAAAACCTGGAAAAAGGAAACAAAAAAGTTGGAGAGTTAAATGAAACCATAAATTCCTATTTTAAGAATGATGATATTAAGCCTATTGTACTGAGACAATCCATAGTAAAGACCAATACCCTTGAAGAATTTGCTGAAGAATACAATATATCAGTGGGGAAAATGACCTTTATAAAGAATTTAATGATATTAAATCCAGAGTTTCAACTGGAGGATTTAGTCCATCTATCCCTAGAGGAACTGATAAAAATATCCAGAGAAAAGGGATTGGATTTAAAGAAAATAATAGATTTCGATGAGGATATACTGGAAGAGGAATTTGATGATGATGAATTTGATGACATAGATGATGATATGGATGATACAGACGATTTAGATGACATAGACCATATGGATGATATTGATGATAAAAAAGAGGATAAATCCTCATCAAAGGTAGATACAAAACCTGACAATAAGGATAAGAAGGAAGAAAAGAAAATAATCAGTGCTGATGAAGCCAAATCCATAGCCTTGAATATTGCCAATGGTAAAATCAAAGAATTTGATCTTGATGAAGATGATGGCAGACTAAAATATGAAATAGAGATAAAGGCTAAAGATGGGGAGCATGAAATAGAAATAGATGCCTATACAGGCAAGGTATTAAAACATGAAATAGATGATTAAAATACAACATCCGAGATAATCTCGGATGTTTTTTACTTCTTATTGACAAAAGGAGAGCAAAAAGTTAATATAACTATATACCTATGTAGGTATATAGTTATATAAGGGAGGATATATATGGCAAATAAAACAAAATTATACTTACTTACAGGTTTTTTAGGTTCAGGGAAAACAACCTTTCTTACCAGAGTATTAGAGGATTTAGAGGATAAAAAAGTAGCAGTAATAATGAATGAGTTTGGAAAGGTAGGTATAGACGGTACCATAATCCAAAAAGAAGGAATGGAGCTAATAGAGTTAAATAGGGGTTCCATATTTTGTTCCTGTTTACAACTCTCCTTTGTTTCCGCTTTAGTAGAGCTGGCAGATAGGGATTTGGACTATGTATTTGTTGAAAGCTCAGGTTTGGCTGATCCATCCAATATAGGGGATTTTTTAGATGCAGTAGTAGTAGCCAAGGGGGAAGTATATGATTATAGGGGGGCCATCTGTATAGTAGATGGGGTCAACTTTTTAGACCAGGTAGAAGATATTGAAACTGTAGAAAGACAACTGAAATTTGCCCATCTAGTCATTATATCTAAAGTAGATTTAATAGGAAAAGAAAAGTTAGAGAAAGTCAAATCAAAGATTAGAGAAATAAATAATAAAGTTGAAGTAGTAGAATCTATAAATGGCAATATAGACTATAATATCCTAGAAGAAAATATTATAGAAGGGGACTGGCTTGGGGAAGAAAGTACCAACACACCAGAAAACAGGCCAAAAACCTTAACCTTAACCTATGGGGAAGAGCTTACCAAAGAAAAGCTTACCCAGTTTTTAAATAGGATTAAAAAGGATTGTTATAGGATAAAAGGTTTCTTCAATCTGGAAGATGGAAGGAATCAAGTAGATGTGGTTGGTCGCAGGATAGATTATAAACCCACCGATAAAGGGGGACAAGTATCGGAGTTGGTCATTATTTCTAAAATAGGCCCTCAAATAATAAGGCCCATATTTAATGCCTGGGAGGAAATAGTAGGAAAAGAGATGAAATTAAGATAAGGGGGATGGGAAAATGGATAGATTAACAAATTTTTTCAAAATACTTTCCGATGAAACTAGACTAAGGATTATGGTCCTCTTATTCCATAGGGAGCTTTGTGTATGCCAACTTACAGGTATTACTGGTATATCCCAGCCCAATGTATCAAAACATCTGGCAAGGCTTAGGGATATGGGGCTGGTCAAGGATGAAAGGAAGGAACAATACACCTTTTACTCCCTAAATATAAAGGATAAACTGCTTAAGGATATACTTGAGAAAATAGTGGAAAATGTAGACAATTATCCAGTCTTAAAATTAGATATAGAAAAGAGTAAGGCTGCGGCTAAGTACATGGAATTGGCCAGCAAAGGCAAATAGTAAAGGGGGAAGCTAGTGAATATATTTGGCTTTATAAATGCTCAATTTTTGAAAATGGAGTGGCTTTGGAATATAGTAGAGCTTTTAGTAGTGAAGGTATTTGGATTATCTATGGATACTAGGTTAGGAGGAAGCATCCACTTCTTTATATACGATGTTATAAAAATCTTTATACTATTATCCATATTAATATTTGGAATATCCTATATCCAAAGCTATTTTCCACCAGAGAGGACTAAGAAAATACTAGGCAAATTTAAAGGATTAAAGGGAAATATTATAGGAGCCCTCTTAGGCACTATAACCCCTTTTTGCAGCTGCTCTAGTATTCCTATATTTATTGGTTTTACATCGGCAGGATT
>JAAYEM010000062.1 GCA_012728725.1 Tissierellia bacterium
AAATGCAAGCAAAAATTTAGTTAAATTAGCCATATAATTGGCATATTCGGGGATGGAACAGCCCTTTGAGCGTGGGGAATCTGGTAGCAAAAGCTACCTTGACCACGAAGCCACCCACCTCTATAGGTGGTGGTAGTTCACTCCTCAATATTTTACTAGCTTTCTAATTATATTGTAATATACCTTGTATTGACAGATGTGGTTTGACGGTGGTATAATACAATATAATTAAATTATAAAGATATAAAGGGGGAGTATTTTAATGAAAAGGAAGTTATCCTTATTATTAGCCCTGGTGCTAGCACTGTCAATCTTTTTAGCTGCCTGCGGCAAGACTGAAGAGCCTGCAGAGGTTGGCAGTGAAGAAGAAACAGAAACGGAAGCACCAGCAGAGGAAACAGTAAATAATCCTGCTGCAGCAAGAGAAAATGCCGATAATACCATAGTAATTGGTATGACAGAGGCAAAAGGAGAGTTCATGCCAGTCTATTACAGTACTGCCTATGATGGATATGTAGTAGGCTATATGTTTGATGCATTATTTACCAATGATGAATCAGGAACCTATATTCCTCATGTGGCTAAGGAATGGGAGATATCAGAAGACAACTTGACAATCACCTTCTATTTAAGAGATGATGTTAAGTTTGCAGATGGTACACCACTTACAGCCCATGACGTTGAGTTTACTTACTTAGCTATGGCAGATCCTAACTATGATGGTAGATATTTCGCTTATGTAAATGGAATAGTTGGATATGAAGACTATGCTGAAGGAGATGCTGAAAAGCTAGAGGGAGTTAAAGTTATTGACGACTATACAATCTCCTTTACATTTAAAGAGCCACTAGTTGTAAACTTCGAATATTGTGGTATGCCAATTATGCCAAAGCATCATTACGGTTTTGAAAAAGGTGACATAGATAGCTTAAAGGCTAAGATGCAAGATCCACTTGGTTCTGGTGGATACCAATTAGTTGCTTATGAACCAGGTCAATATGTAGAGTTAAAGAGAAATGAAAACTATTTCCTAGGAACACCAAAGATTGAAAACATAATACTTAAGTTCACTACCCCTGAAACTTACATGGCTGAGTTAGAAAAAGGAACTATAGACGTTCAAAACTCAGTAACTAATACAGTGGAAAATGCAGAAATTATAGAATCTATTGATTATCTACACTTAAATGCATTCCCTAACAATGGATATGCATATATAGGATTAAACAATTCAGATCCTAGACTGGCTGACAAGAGAGTACGTCAAGCCTTGGCCTATGGATTGGATAGGGAATCCTTCGTACAAAACTTCTTCAAAGGCCATGGTCAAGTATGCCATGTACCATTATCACCAGTATCTTGGGCTTATACAGATGAGTTAGCAGAAAAGATGAATAAATATGAATACAATCCAGACAAAGCCATAGAATTACTAGAAGAAGCTGGATGGAAGCTTGGTTCCGATGGAATCAGGGAGAAAGACGGAATGAAACTAAGCTTCGTATACTCCACATACCCAGATGTAGAATGGGTTGAGCAACTGGTTCCAGTCCTAATTGACAACTGGGGCAAAATAGGTGTTGCACTAGAAATTAACTATATGGACTTCAATGCACTAGTTGATGCTGTATACGAAGAGCAAGATTTCGACATGTACAATATGGCTTGGTCCTTAAGTATAGATCCAGACGCTCACGCAATTTTCCACAGCAGTCAAGCAGTTAAATCTGGTAACAACGCAGTTCAATTTATAAATGAAAGAAACGATGAACTATTAGAAGCTGGTAGAAGAGAGTTTGACCAAGAAAAACGTAAAGAGATATATGAAGAGTGGGCCCTACTAATAAATGAAGAATTACCATATATATTCATATATCAAAGAGAAGAATGGAATGTAGTAAATAATAGGATTAAAGGCTTCGAATGTTCACCATATATAGATATGAGCCATCCACAAGTATATCTAAACATGGAGATAGTAAAATAATTAAATTTCAATAATGGAAATTTAAATACATAAACCCGGTACTATACCACCGGGTTTATGTTGTATTAATTATAACTTTAATGTTAAAGGCTTATAATTAAGGAGGGGGAATATGCTAAAATACATTGGAAGAAGACTAATACATTTAATACCAGTAGTTTTGTTAATATCCATTTTAATATTTACAATTATTAAGCTAACTCCTGGAGATCCGGTAGGGGCCAATTTAGATCCAAGGTCTACCGCTGAACAGAAGGAAGCCGAAAGGGCCAGATTAGGATTAGACAAGCCCATCCCAGTTCAATATTGGAATTGGTTAAAAAGGTCCATTAAGGGAGACTTTGGCAACTCCTATATATATAAGGTACCTGTAAGTGAAGTAGTTCCTGGATTTATTAAGAATAGTTTTATTTTAAACGTTTTTGTTTATATATTTGCTTTTCTTATATCTATTCCAATAGGCATAATTACAGCGGTGAAACAGTATTCCAAAACGGATAACTTTTGGAGTGCCTTTTCCATAATAGGTATTTCCATGCCTACCTTTTTCTTTGGATTGTTGTTAATCTATTTCTTCTCGGTAAGATTGGACCTGTTCCCTATAAGTGGAATGATGGCCGTTGGAAGTAAACTTACTGGTTTAGCAAAAATTAAGGATACATTACACCATATGATTTTACCAGGTACAGTTTTAATAATAGGAAGTTTAGCAAGTTTAGTTCGTTACACTAGGACTTCCATGTTAGAAGTAATAAATCAGGATTATATTCGTACTGCCAGATCCAAGGGACTGGAAGAAAAGGTAGTAATATATAAACACGCCTTTAGAAATGCTTTAATACCAATAGTAACCATTGTAGGATTTACCATACCAGGCCTTTTTTCAGGGGCAGTAATGTTGGAAACTGTTTTCAATTGGCCTGGCATAGGGAGAGTTCTAGTAGACGCTGTAAATCTTAGGGATTATAATCTTATGATGGCTTTAAATATGTTCTTTGCAATATTGACATTATTAGGGAACCTACTAGCTGATATAGGTTATGCTTTAGTAGATCCAAGGATTAAAGTAGAGTAGGAGGTACAGATATGGGCGAGAAGAATATGGATTTAAAACCTAATAATTTGAGTATAGAGGAGAGTTTAAGCTTACAAGAAGAATTAGAAAGCCAACAAGAGATACTAACACCTTTTAAATTGATAAGACGTAAATTTTTGAAGAGGAAGCCTTCAGTTGTGGCTTTAATAATACTTTCAATTATCATATTAGCAGTTGCATTTGCTCCTTTTATAGTTAAACATGATCCCTATGAATTGAATATGACTAATTCTAATCAACCTCCATCTAGGGAACATATATTGGGAACAGATGAGCTAGGTAGGGACTATTTTGCCAGAGTCCTGTATGGGGGTAGAGTTGCTTTACAGGTAGGTATTTTTGCTGTTATCATCCAAATAGTAATAGGAACCATAATTGGAGGGATTGCAGGCTATTACGGAGGATGGATTGATAATGTACTGATGAGAATTACTGAGGTTTTCATGTCCTTCCCATTCCTTCCACTGGTAATCACTATTTCAGCTGTTGTTGGAGTTAGGATAAGTCCAGAGCAGAAGATGTATCTGGTTATGGTTATCCTTGGAGTTTTGAGCTGGCCAAGTCTTGCAAGGATAGTTAGGGGACAGATTCTATCCTTAAGGGAGCAGGAATTTATTCTGGCTGCTAAGGCTTTAGGGATAAAGAATACTAAGATTATTTGGAAACATTTGATTCCAAATACAGTTGGTTATATAGTTGTTAATGCTACTTTAGGAGTAGCTAGTGCAATATTACAGGAAAGTGCCCTATCCTTCCTTGGATTAGGGGTAGCACCGCCAGTGCCTACCTGGGGTAACCTGATACAGTACGCAAGAAAAATGTATAATCTACAAAACCGTCCTTGGCTATGGATACCACCAGGATTGCTGATATTTGCTACAGTAATGTGTATTAATTTGATAGGCGATGGGTTACGGGATGCTATTGACCCTAAATCATAAAGGATAGGAGGATAGAATATGACCAAATTGTTAGAAGTTAAGAATTTAAAAACTTATTTTTATACAGATGACGGAATAGTAAAAGAAGTTGATGGCGTAAACTTTTCGGTAGATGCAGGCAAGACCATGGGCATAGTTGGTGAATCAGGTTGTGGCAAGAGTATAACTGCCATGTCTATACTGCGTTTAATCCCAGATCCTCCTGGAAAGATAGTTGATGGAGAAGTAATATTCAATGAAGAGGATCTAACCAAGGTGTCGGATAAGAGGATTCGGGAAATTAGGGGAAATGATATCTCCATGATATTCCAAGAACCTATGACATCGCTAAATCCAGTATTTACTGTTGGTTATCAAATAGAAGAGGTATTAATGCTTCATCAGAAATTAGAGGAGAAGGAAGCAAGGGAAAAAGCCATTGAAATGATTCGATTAGTAGGGATTCCCAACCCGGATAGGATTGTTGATGAATATCCCCATCAATTGTCTGGGGGAATGAGACAGAGGATCATGATTGCTATGGCTTTGGCCTGTCATCCTAGGCTTTTAATTGCCGATGAACCTACTACAGCCTTAGACGTAACCATTCAGGCTCAGATACTAGAGCTTATGAATGATTTGAAAAATAGATTAAACACATCTATAATGCTAATAACCCACGATTTAGGGGTTATTGCAGAGATGGCAGACCACGTTATAGTAATGTATTCTGGAAAGGTAGTGGAGGATGCCCCTATAGGGGAACTATTTAAGAATCCAAGACATCCCTACACCGTTGGGCTTATGAATTCAATACCATCCTTAGTTAAGGAAGGGCAGAGATTAGATACCATTCCAGGTAGGGTGCCCAATCCACTATACCTACCTAAAGGATGCTATTTCCATCCTCGATGCAAGTATGCTGTAGAAGAATGTAGACATGTACAACCTGAATTAAGGAATATTGGACCAGGACATAAAGTGGCCTGTTTAAGAGCCGAGGAGGTGACCAAGTAATGAGCCAAGTTCTATTGGAAGTAAAAAATCTAAAGAAATATTTCCCCATAGTAAAGGGCTTTATAAGGAGAAAGGTAGGAGATGTTAAGGCAGTAGATGATGTTTCTTTATACATTAAGGAAGGAGAAACCTTGGGAATAGTAGGAGAATCAGGGTGTGGAAAATCCACCTTAGGAAGAACCATACTAAGGCTATATGATGCAACTGAGGGAGAGGTAAAATTTAAAGGGGTTGACGTTTTAAATGCACATAAGGATCAGATGAAGGAATTGAGAAAGGAAATGCAGATAGTATTCCAAGACCCTTATAGCTCATTAAATCCAAGGATGACTGTGTCCCAGATAATAGGAGAAGCCTTGATTGAGCACGGGATATATAGAAAGGGAAAAGAGTTGGAAGATTATGTAGTGGATATTATGAATAAATGTGGATTGGCCAGATACCATATGAATAGGTATCCTCACGAGTTTTCTGGAGGTCAAAGACAGAGGATTGGAGTAGCTAGAGCCTTAGCCTTAAATCCATCCTTTATAGTGGCAGATGAGCCTGTTTCTGCTCTAGACGTTTCTATCCAGTCCCAGGTTATAAACCTATTCACTGATTTGCAGAGGGAGTATAATATATCATATATGTTTATTTCCCATGATTTGGGGGTAGTAAGATATATATCCCATAGGGTTGGAGTTATGTATTTAGGTTCTATGGTAGAGCTGGCGGATAAAAATGAATTGTTTGATAATCCAAAACATCCATACACCCAAGCCTTATTATCAGCTATTCCTATTCCCGATCCAACGGTTAAAAGGGATAGGATAATACTTGAAGGGGATATACCAAGTCCAGCAAATCCCCCATCTGGTTGTAAATTCCATACTAGGTGTATGTATGCAGAGGATATCTGCAGGGAAAAAACACCTGAATTTAGGGATTTAGGAGGAGAACATTTTGTCGCGTGCCACTTTGCCAAATAGAAAGCCAATTAAGGAATATGAAAGAGATATAAAAGAACAAGTGAATAAAAAACATAAGGAAGAACCCTTTGAATTCACAAAAGAGGATATCCTGGCCATGATCATAGCAGGATACCAAGTAATAATGCCTATAGTTATAATAGGTGCTTTGGTAATGGCTCTATTCACTTATTTTTTCTTGAATTTCTATTTAAAATAAAACATGGTAATATATTACCATGTTTTATTTTTTAAAAAAAAGATTGACATATTTATATAAAATGTTATAATAATAGAGTAAAGTTCATCAAGATCTTCATATGCGGGAGTGGCGGAATTGGCAGACGCGCTAGACTTAGGATCTAGTGTCCTTTGACGTGGGGGTTCAAGTCCTCTCTCCCGCACCATAATTGAACCAGTGGTAATACCATTGGTTTTTTTAATATTTATTTTGGGATTTTATACATAGAAATTGGATAATTATATTTTATATGGTATAATTTTATGATATAATAGATTAGCTTATAATGGTATAAATAATAAATTAGGGAGGAGCAATACGATGAACTCTGTTTTAGAAAAAAAAGAAAACAACAAAGCCTTCTTCAGTATAGAAATAGGTGAGGATGAATTTGAAAAAGCAATCCAAAGAGCATATTTGAAAAACAGGAATAGATTTAGCGTTCCAGGTTTCCGTAAAGGGAAAGTTCCAAGGAAAATAATAGAGATGAATTATGGTGAAGGCATATTCTATGAAGAAGCGCTAAATATCCTATTACCAGAAGCCTATGATAAAGCTGTAGTAGATTTAGGATTAGAACCTGTGGATACTCCAGAGGTTGATATAGAACAATTGGAAAAGGATAAACCTGTAATAGTAAAGGTAGAAGTTACAATAAAACCAGAAGTAAAACTTGGAGATTATAAGGGCATAGAAGTTGAAAAAGTGGAGTATAATGTTACAGATGAAGATGTGGATAAGGAATTAAAGACTATTCAAGAAATGAATGGTAGAATTATAGATGCAGGAGATAGGGAAACTAAAGAAGGTGACATACTTACTATAGATTTCGAAGGATATGTTGATGGGGAAAAATTTGAAGGTGGATCAGCAGAAAATCAAGTATTAGAAATTGGCAGCAACAGATTCATTCCAGGTTTCGAAGAGCAACTTATAGGAAAGAAAAAGGGAGAAGAAGTAGAGGTTAAGGTAACCTTCCCTGAAGATTATTTTGAAGAGAGCCTAAAAGGTAAGGAAGCCTTATTCAAAGTAACTATCCATGAAATTAAAGAAAAAGAATTACCAGCTCTAGATGATGAGTTTGCAAAGGATGTAAGCGAATTCGATACATTAGAAGAGTATAAAGAGAGTATTAGGGAAAGATTAGAAAAAGAAGCAAAGAATAAAGAAGAGCTTGAAATGGAAAATCGAATAATTGACAAGGTGGTAGAGCTGGCTGAAATGGATATACCAGAAGTTATGATAGACCGTCAGGTAGAAAACGAAATTGCTGAATTTGATTATAGGTTAAGAATGCAAGGACTTGACATTAATCAATATTTAAGCCTAGCCAATACAAATATTGAGGACTTTAAAGAACAAGTAAGACCTGTAGCAGAAAAGAAGGTAAAGGCAGATTTGGTGCTTGATGCCATTGCTAAAGCAGAAAATATAGAGGTTACAGAAGAGGATATAGATAAAGAACTAGAAAGATTGGCCAAAGAATATAACCAAGAGGATGTAGACAAATTCAAGGAGAATATGAGAAAAGGAGATTTGGAATATCTAAAGGCGGGTATAATTAGAGATAAGACCATAGAGTTATTGGTTGAAAATGCTACTATTATCTAATTTTTTAGGAGGGGTATGGATGCCATTAGTTCCCATTGTTGTAGAACAAACTAATAGAGGAGAAAGATCCTATGATATATATTCTAGGCTTTTAAAGGAAAGGATAGTATTTCTTAGTGGAGAAGTAAACAATGCAACTGCTGATTTGATAGTAGCTCAACTATTATTCCTAGAGGCCGAGGATCCAGATAAGGATATACAGCTTTATATAAATAGTCCAGGTGGATCTATAAGTGCTGGTTTTGCTATATATGATACTATGCAGTATATAAAACCTGATGTATCAACTATCTGTATAGGGATGGCTGCAAGTATGGGAGCATTTTTACTAGCTTCAGGTGCAAAGGGAAAAAGATTTGCTCTTCCAAATGCAGAAATAATGATACATCAACCCTTAGGAGGCACTCAGGGTCAAGCGGAAGATATTAGAATTCATGCCGAGAGGATTATTAGGACCAGGGATAAGTTAAATAAAATATTGAGTGAAAGAACTGGTCAGCCTTTAGAAAAGATAGCTAGAGATACTGATAGAGATTTCTTTATGTCCGCCTCTGAGGCTAAAGAATATGGTATAATAGATGAGGTAATAGAATCAGCGAAATAATATTAAGTGAGGTGTCATGATGGCAAAATACGATGACAAGCAGCTTCGTTGCTCTTTTTGTGGAAAGCCACAGGACCAAGTTCGAAGACTTATAGCAGGACCCAACGTATTTATTTGCGATGAGTGTATAGAGCTTTGTCAGGAAATAATAGATGAAGAATTTATAGAAAACTACGAATATGACCTTAGAGAACTACCAAAACCAAAAAAGATAAAGGAAACATTAGATGAATATGTAATTAAACAAGAAAGAGCAAAAAGGGCTTTAGCTGTTGCAGTCTATAACCATTATAAAAGAATAAACAGAAAACCATCAAAAACTAGTGATGTTGAATTACAAAAATCAAATATAATTATGATTGGACCAACAGGGTCTGGTAAGACCTTATTAGCCCAAACATTAGCTAAAATATTAAATGTACCCTTTGCTATAGCTGATGCTACTTCTTTAACAGAAGCTGGTTATGTTGGTGAAGATGTTGAAAATATAATTCTAAAGCTTATACAAGCTGCAGATTATGATATAGAAAGAGCTGAAAAAGGTATAGTTTATATAGATGAAATTGACAAAATTGCCCGTAAGACTGAAAACCCTTCTATTACAAGGGATGTAAGTGGTGAAGGAGTACAACAGGCCTTGTTAAAAATTCTGGAAGGAACTGTAGCCAATGTTCCCCCTCAAGGAGGGAGAAAACATCCTCATCAGGAATTTATACAAGTAGATACAACAAACATTTTGTTCATTGTTGGTGGAGCCTTTGATGGAATAGAAAAGATAATAGAAAATAGAATTGGAACTAAATCCATGGGATTTGGTGCAGAAATTAAAAGCAAGAAAGAAGTTACAATAGGAGACCTATTAAAGGAAATTCAACCAGAGGATCTGTTGAAATATGGTTTAATTCCAGAGTTTGTGGGTCGTCTCCCAGTAATAGTTACTTTAGAAGAACTAGACGAAGATGCTCTTGTGAGGATTTTAACAGAGCCTAAGAATGCTCTTGTAAAACAGTACAAAGAACTATTCAGTATGGATGGTGTAGATTTAGAATTTGATGAAGAAGCTTTAAGGGCTGTTGCCAGAAAGGCAATAGAAAGAAAGACAGGAGCAAGGGGATTACGCAGTATTATTGAAGAAACCCTATTGGATATAATGTATGAAATTCCTTCAAGGGATGAAATTGAAAAATGCTTAATAACCAAAGAGACTATACTAAACAATGGAGAACCAACCTTAGTACTATCGGAAAAAAAGGCTAAGAATAGGGCAAAAAAGAGCAATAACAAAGAAACAGCATCATAACCAGAAGGCTCACTTTTGTGAGCCTTTTTTTTGGCATACCCATTATAGATTTAAAGGAGTGAGGCTATGTACGAGGATATATATGTTGTGCAAAAAAGAATAATACCCCTTATACCCTTAAGAGGTATGTCCGTCTTTCCTCACATGGTCATACATTTTGATGTAGGAAGGGAAAAATCCATCAATGCTTTAGAAAAGGCTATGGTAGATGATTCAATGATATTTTTGTGTACTCAAAAGGATATAAAGGTTGAAAATCCAACTCCTGAAGATTTTTATCATATAGGTACCGTTGCCAAGATAAAACAGATGTTGAAATTACCCGGTGGCAGTATAAGGGTACTGGTAGAAGGAGTAAATAGGGGAAAAATAGCTGAGGTATTACAGGAAGAAGATTATTTCAAAGTAGAAATAGACGAATTAACCTATGATCCAAAGGAAATAGTAATAAGTAAAGAAATAGAAGCTGCTATGCGGCTGGTTATAAATGGTTTTGAGGAATATTTAGCCTTAAGTAATAGATTATCACCAGATATTTTATTTACAATTACAGACATTGAAGATCCAGGTAGGTTGGCAGATGTTGTGGCCTCCTATATCAACCTTAAAATAGAAGATTATCAAAAAATACTAGAAACCTTTGATTTCTATGAACGGCTGGAAACCCTTCATAAAATATTACAGGAAGAGATTGAACTATTAAAGATTGAGGATAAGATAAATGAGAGGGTAAAAAAACAGATAAGTAAACTTCAAAAAGAGTACTATTTAAAAGAGCAGATGAGGGCAATACAGAAGGAATTAGGAGAGGATAACGATATAACCGAGGAGATAGAAGAATACAGGGAAAAAATTACTAAAAGTAATATGCCTAAGGAAGTAAAGGAAAAGGCTTTAAAGGAAGTAGATAGGCTAGAAAAAATGTCTGTTCATTCAACAGAAGCATCGGTTATTAGAACCTATTTGGACTGGATTGTAGAGCTGCCTTGGGATAAGGAAACTAAGGACAGGGTGGATCTTAAAAAGGCTAGGGAAATTCTAAACAGGGACCACTATGGGCTTAAGGATGTTAAGGAAAGGATATTAGAATTTATTGCCATAAGGAAACTGGCCAAAAGTATGAAAGGTCCCATACTGTGTCTGGTAGGTCCTCCTGGAGTTGGCAAAACTTCCATTGCAAGATCTATAGCTGAATCCCTGAATAGGAAATTTGTTAGGATGTCCCTGGGAGGAGTTAGGGATGAGGCAGAGATGAGGGGTCACAGAAGGACCTATGTAGGGGCCATGCCTGGAAAGATAATTTCCTTAATTAGGAAATCTGGTACTAAAAATCCAGTTTTCTTATTAGATGAAATAGATAAATTGGGCAGTGATTTTAGGGGAGATCCAGCCAGTGCCTTATTGGAAATATTAGACCCTGAACAAAACAGTACATTTACAGACCATTACATTGAGGTACCCTTTGATCTATCAAAAGTATTATTCATTACTACAGCAAATACCACCAGCTCCATACCACCAGCCCTACTGGACAGGATGGAAGTAATTAGGATAAGTGGATATACAGAAGAAGAGAAATTAAAGATTGCTACTAATCACCTTATACCCAAGCAGATTAAGGAACACGGTTTGAAGGAGGAAAATTTAATCATATCAGAAAGGGCCATAAGAAGCATAATCAACAATTATACTAGGGAATCAGGGGTAAGGAATCTGGAAAGGAATATAGCAAATATATGCAGAAAGGTTGCTAAAAAGATTGTGGAAGATAATGTGAAAGCCGTTAGGGTCAATAAAGGGAATTTGCATAAATTTTTAGGTTTGGAAAAGTATAGGTTTGATACTGAGAAAAGGGAAAGCCAGGTAGGAGTGGCTACTGGATTAGCTTGGACCCCTTATGGTGGGGATATCCTTTCCATAGAAGTTAATTCTATGAAAGGTACAGGAAAACTCCAGTTAACAGGCCAATTAGGGGATGTGATGAAGGAATCGGCCATGGCAGGGATTAGCTACATCAGGGCTAACTCAGAGGCACTGGGAATAGACAGCAATTTCTATAAGGAGATGGATATCCACGTCCACGTTCCTGAAGGAGCTATTCCCAAGGATGGGCCCTCTGCAGGTATTACTATGGCCACTGCTGCAATTTCAGCATTAACCAATAGGCCAGTAAATAGCAATGTGGCTATGACAGGGGAGATTACCCTAAGGGGAAGGGTTTTACCTGTAGGAGGAATCAAGGAAAAGACTTTGGCTGCTAATCGGGTAGGCATAAAGAAAATTATAATTCCTTATGAAAACAATAAGGACCTGGATGAAATACCTGAAAAGATTAGAAAGAAAATAGATTTCATACTGGTAAAAAATATGGAGCAGGTTTTAGAACATGCCCTATTGAAAGAGGATTATAACCATGAAGATAGTTAAAGCTCAATTGGAAAGGATTGCTGTCAATAAAAAACAATATCCTGCAGAAAATTTGCCTGAAATAGCTTTTGCTGGCAGATCTAATGTGGGCAAATCTTCCTTTATAAACTCTATGGTTAATAGAAGCAACTTAGCCCGAACCAGTGGCAAGCCAGGCAAGACTAGGACCATCAATTTTTACAATATTAACGATGAACTAAGATTTGTAGATTTGCCTGGCTATGGTTATGCCAAGGTTTCTAAAAAAGAGAGGGAAAAATGGGGCTATATTATTGAAGAATACCTAAATTTTAGACCAAATTTGGTAGAGGTAGTATTACTAGTAGATATACGCCATGAACCTACAGACCAGGATCTACTAATGTATAATTGGATCAAAAGCTTTGATTATACGGGATTGGTTATAGCTACCAAGGTAGATAAGATTTCCAGGGGGAGGTATCAAAAAAATATAAAAATCATTAAAAATAAGCTCAATATAAATGATACTGAGCTAATAATACCCTATTCCTCCTCTAAAAATATTAATAGGGATAAGCTTTGGGCCATCTTTCAAGATATAATCAAAAAAAGTAAAGAGCAGCAATCTAAATAGATGCTGCTCTAACTAATTACTCTTTTTCGAACATATCCTTGGTAGCGCCACAAACAGGGCATACCCAATCTTCTGGTAAATCTTCAAAAGGTGTTCCTGGTCTAATCCCATTATCTGGGTCACCCTCAGCTGGGTCATAGATGTAGCCACAGGGTCCACATACATATCTGTCCATACACAATTCTCCTTTCTCTATGTAATCAATGAAATATTACCCATTTAAATAATATTTTAAACTATATTTTAAATATATGTTAAATAATTTGCAAAAAATCTATAATAGATTTGAATAAGGATTAAAGGAAATATTTGTGGGTAAAATAATAATAGATTATAATATACTTGTAATATAAAAATAGATGGGCGTGATACTAGTGGGCTTTAGGTTCCAGGGATCTGTATGCAGTGATTTGGATGATATAAGGGTCTTTATAAAAAATGTATTAAACAAATTAGAGGATTTTATAGAGGATAAGGATTTAATGTTCGACATAAGACTAATACTAAATGAACTAATAATCAATAGTGTGGTCCACGGAAATGAGTTTAATAGAAACAAATGTGTCAATCTTTGCTTAGAAGTAGTTGGAAATACTATTAGAATCGAGGTAGCCGACGAAGGGAAGGGGATAGATTTCGATATTTCCAGCTACGATCCAGAAGAACTGAAATGCTGTGGTAGAGGACTTGTCATAGTAGATGGCCTATCAGATGAAATGTATTTTGATAATAATAAGGTGGTAGCTGTTAAATACATTGGATAAAATGATATAATGGCAGGGGAATACCCTGCCATTATATTTTAAAAATCCTTTATATATTTATGTTAAAATTAATATTGCTCTATAATTTTACACTAAAAGAGGAAGGGATAAAATATGAATGTAATAAGGGATGATCTTAGAAATATAGCCATAATTGCCCATGTAGATCATGGGAAGACAACCTTAGTAGATAGCCTGTTAAAACAAAGTGGAATATTTAGGGCCAATCAAATTGTTGAAGATAGGGTAATGGACTCCAATGAAATAGAAAGGGAAAGAGGTATTACTATCCTATCTAAAAATACGGCTATTTATTATAGGGATAAAAAGATAAATATTGTAGATACTCCAGGCCATGCAGATTTTGGCGGGGAGGTAGAAAGGGTTTTAAAGATGGTAGATGGAGTGGTACTACTGGTGGATGCCTTTGAGGGGCCCATGCCTCAAACCAAATTTGTACTAAAAAAGGCTATTGAGCTGGATTTACCAGCAGTAGTATGTATAAATAAAATAGATAGGCCTGAGGCCAGGCCGGAAGAAGTAATAGATGAAGTATTGGAGCTGTTTATAGAATTGGGAGCAGCTGAAGAATATTTAGACTCTCCCTTTGTGTTTACTTCCGCCAAAGAGGGGACAGCCACAATAGATTTAAGTGTAAAAAAGGATAGCATGGAAGATTTGTTTGAAACTATAATTCAGCATATTCCTGCACCAGAAGGAGACATAGATCAACCACTACAGCTTCTAATATCCACCATAGACTATAATGACTATGTGGGCAGAATCGGTATTGGAAAAATTGAAAGGGGTAGGATTAGAAGCAATCAAGAAGCTGTAATTGTAAACCAAAATGAATTAAATAATATTAAAGGAATAAAAATAACAAATATATATGAATTTGAAGGCTTAAATAGGGTGGAAGTAGAAGAAGCCAAGGTGGGAAGTATAATTGCAGTAACAGGGGTGGAAGGCATTAACATAGGGGATACCATATGTGATGTAGATCATCCAGAACCCCTACCCTTTGTAAATATATCAGAGCCTACCATTGCCATGACCTTTTCCGTTAATAACAGCCCCTTTGCCGGCAGGGAGGGGAAATATGTAACATCAAGGCAGTTAAGGAATAGATTATATAAAGAGTTGCAAACGGATGTAAGCCTTAGGGTGGAGGAAACGGACTCTACCGAAGCCTTCAAAGTATCTGGCAGAGGGGAACTCCATTTATCTGTTTTAATAGAGAATATGAGAAGGGAAGGCTTTGAGTTTCAAGTATCTAAACCAGAAGTACTTTTTAAATATGAAGGGGATAAAAAATTAGAACCTATGGAATTAGTAACCATTGATGTAATGGATGAATATATTGGAGCTGTAATAGAGAAATTAGGCATGCGCAAGGGAGAATTGGTAAGCATGACCGAATCCGATGGAGGATATGCAAGGCTGGTATTTTCCATTCCTGCTAGAGGTTTAATTGGATATAGAAGCGAGTTTATGACGGATACTAAGGGAAATGGTATCCTTAATTCCATATTTGATGGCTATGCCCCCTACAAAGGGGATATAGCTAGGAGGAGGGAAGGCTCCCTAATAGCCTATGAGACGGGGGAGGCCACCGTCTATGGTCTGCATTCAGCCCAGGAAAGGGGAGTACTATTTATCATTCCAGGAACCAAGGTATATGAGGGAATGGTTATAGGTGCCAACCCTAAGGGATTAGATATAGAAATCAATGTGTGTAAGAAAAAACATCAAACCAATATAAGGGCAGCAGGATCTGATGAGGCATTAAGATTGTCGCCACCAAGGCAATTGTCCCTGGAGGAAGCCCTGGAATTTATTGAGGATGATGAGTTAATAGAGGTAACACCCACTAGTTTTAGGATAAGGAAAAAGATACTCCATACCAATAAGAGGCATAAGGCCAGGAAATAAGGGTTTATTATATTCAATAGGGTGGTCATATGGAATATATAGTGGAAGGATTAATATGGTTATCAAGGAATATATTATGGATAAATATACTATTTGCAGTACTTTTGGTGTTTTTTGAGAGAAGGAATCCTACCAGTACCTGGCTTTGGTTAATGGTATTAACCTTTCTGCCAGGTATTGGCTTCCTATTATACCTGTTTATAGGTCAGGATATAAGCAAGAGTAAGATGTTTCAAATAAAGGAAAAAGAGGATAGATACATTAGATATAGGGTATTTAAGCAGGGTCAAAAAATACAAGAGGAAGTATATGAATTTTCCAATCCAAGATTTGCTGATTATGAGGATATAATTAAGATGCATATATATACCAGCGAATCCTATTTCTCTGAAGACAATCAGGTAGAAATCTACTTTTCTGGAGAGGAAAAATTTAAGGCCTTGTTTGATAGTATAGAAAGGGCAAAGGAATATATATACCTGGAATACTATATATTCAAATATGATGGGATAGGAAGAAAGTTAATAGACAAATTAACCCAAAAAGCTAAAGAGGGTGTAGAGGTTAAGATCCTGTATGATGGTATGGGGGGAAGAAAATTAAAAGACTCTCATTTTGAAGAATTTAAAAAGGCTGGTGGAGAGATTGCAGTCTTTTTTCCACCCTTTATACCCTTCATAAGTCTACGAATCAATTATAGGAATCACAGGAAAATATGCATAATCGATGGAAAGGAGGCCTTTGTTGGAGGCTTCAATATAGGGGATGAATATCTAGGCCTTTCCAGTAAGTTTGGTTTTTGGAGGGATACCCATATAAGGATAAGGGGGACGGCTGTAAATGGACTCCAGTGGAGATTTTTCAAGGATTGGAGATTTGCGGCTAAAAGGGATAATGTCCGCTGTGAACTAAATCCTGTAAAAGATATTGTAAAAGGCAAGGCTGGAATACAAATAGTAAGCAGTGGTCCCGACTCCAAATGGTCTAGTGTCAAGGATGGCTACTTTAAGATGATAAATAAGGCCAAGGAAAGAATATATATACAAACTCCCTATTTTATTCCTGATGATAGTATATTTGAAGCCTTAAAGGTGGCAGGCCTATCTGGAATCGATGTAAAAGTAATGATTCCCAGCAAACCAGACCATCCTTTTGTATACTGGGCCGGTCTTTCTTATATGGGGGAACTATTGGAGGCAGGAGTAAAATTTTACACCTATCAAAAGGGTTTTTTACACAGCAAGGTACTCATAATGGATGATTTTGTTACCTCTATTGGGACTGCTAATTTGGATATTAGAAGTTTTAAACTCAATTTTGAGGTAAATGCCTTTATATACGACGAATATGTAAATAAGGAGATGGTCCAACAATTTAATGAGGACTTGAAATATTGCAAGGAAATTACCCTAGAAGAATATAAGGAAAGATCCAATATAGTAAAAATAAAGGAATCTATTTCAAGATTACTATCTCCTATACTATAATTATAATAGGATAAAAAATTCCCTCAGGGGAAACAATATTCCTTGAGGTGATAATATTGGATAGGAGATTAAGTTTAATATTTATAATAATAGTTTCAATGCTTTTTACCGCCTGTGTGAATCAAAGCAACAATAAGACAGGGAGGATAGAAAAGAAGGAAAAGGCCCCTAGATCCCTTAGTCAAGTGGCAGATGGAATAGATGAAATATTAGATTCTATAGATTCTATAAGTGAAATAATGGAGTTGTCCGAATCGGAATTTCAAACCCAAAGAAATAAGAGTCAGAAAAAGGACAATCCTTCTAATGAAGAAAATAAAGGTCAAGGGGAACAGGAGCAAGAGGAAAACAAAGGAGAAAATAAAGGAGTGGGTCAGGATAAGAAAGAAGAGAAGAAAGATATTATGACTAAGGAAGAGGAATTGGTTATAAAGTGGAAGGAAATAGATGACAAATTGAAAAAAGTCCATGAAGCTTGGAATGAATATGAGGTGGAGAGCTTAGAAAAGGGAATTAATTCTGATAAGGCCAAAGAGTTTAAAAAGAATTTAAATGCCTTTACTATAGCTGTAGAAGATAGGAAGATAAGCAATATTATGGACACAGGGAGTAAATCCATTGGATCCTTGGCCCCTTTTTTCGACCTATATAAGGATGAGATAAAGGGTGATTTGTCTAGGGTAAAGTATTCAGTCCACCAGTCCTTTTTAAAGGGATATGAGGGCAATAAACAAGCAGCCCAAAAATTATTGAATGGAACCGAAGAATATACGGCTAGGATAAGGCAAAAATTAGGGGATGATCAAAATAAGATCAAAGGTTTAGATAGATTAACATTGGCCATATCCGATATGAAATTGGCTTTGGAGGAGAATAATGGGGAGCTATTAAGGATTAAAAGGGATATAGCCCTTAATAATATAAAATCTTTACAAGAGTAGGTAGTGAATTAATATAGAGGGGGAATATTTATGAAACCTGAAGCCATAAAGGACTACTACATGGTAAATGGTCAGTTAAAAGCAACTACCCATTTGGATATATTTGAAAGAATAGAAAGGCCGCCTATATATGAAGTAATAAGAGTAATAGATGGAGTACCCTTATTTTTAGAAGACCATTTAGACAGGATGAGAAGATCTGCCAGCCTAGTAGGTTGTAATATTGAAAGAAGTGACCAGGCAATAGAGAGGGATATTAAGGAGTTAATAGTACAAAACAAAATTGAAAACCTTAACATTAAATTATTGTGCGTAGATGTAGAAGGAATGGGACAAGTATTTCTAGCCTATTTTATAAAAAGCTTTTATCCGCCCAAGGAATACTATGAAAAGGGGATCCATACCATCCTATTCCACTATGAAAGGGAAAATCCCAATGCCAAGATTCAAATGGCAGCCTTTAGGGAGGAGGTAGCCAAAGAGTTAGAGAAAAATAATGCCTTTGAAGCCTTACTGGTAAACAAGGATGGTTATATACCAGAGGGGAGTAGGTCCAACATTTTTTTTGTAAAGGGAGAAAAAGTATTTACAGCTCCTAAGGGGGATGTGCTGCTGGGTATTACAAGAAAGCATATACTTGAGGTATGTAACCAATTAAATATAGAAGTAGTTGAGAAAAATATACATATGGAAGAATTGGACAGCCTTGATGGGGCCTTTATGTCAGGAACTTCCGTTAATGTACTTCCCATTGCCAGCATAGATGATATAGAGCTTGATTCAGTCAATAATAGGATAATAAAAATAGTAAGGGAAGCCTATGAAAATAGAATGAAGGAATATATTAAATCAAGAACCTTGTAGCTGAAAAGTTACAAGGTTTTTTTGATTAGCAGGAAAGTCATGTATTTTTCCTATTGACATCCATAGCATATTAGTGTACTATATAATTAACACACTACAACACCATGACTATGGAGGTGAAAAGGTGGACTTTAATGACAATCTACCCATATATATTCAGATTATGAATCTATTAAAGAGCCAGATAGCTGCTGGAGAGATTAGTGGAGGTGATAAATTGCCATCGGTAAGGGAATTTTCAAAGGAATTGAAGGTAAATCCCAATACCATTCAAAGGGCCTATCAGGAATTGGAAAGGGAGGAGTTGGTTTTTACCCAAAGGGGGATGGGTACCTTTGTTACAGAGGATGTGGAGATGATTAAAAGGTTAAGGAAGGATATGGCTACTAGTATAGTGAAAAATTTTATAGAGGAGATGAATAAGTTAGGGTTTAAACCCAAGGAAATAATAGAGATTATATCCGAAAGGATAGGGGAGGAGATAGAATGAAACATATGGTTGAAATAAGGAATCTTACCAAAACCTATTTTACCAAAAGGGCTTTAAATAATATAAATTTAAACATAGAAGAGGGAAAGGTGGTAGGCATATTAGGGCCCAATGGCAGTGGTAAAACCACCTTAATAAAGATCCTAACTGGCCTTTTAAGGCAAAGTAAAGGGGAAGTTTTGATAGATGGCCATAAGGTAGGGACATATACCAAATCCATAGTCTCCTATCTGCCAGATAGGAATTTTTTATACACCTGGATGACTGTAAAGGATGCCTTTATGTTTTATAAGGATTTTTATAGGGATTTTGATGAGGGGAAATTTAAGGAGCTACTGGATTTTATGCAATTGGAAATGGATATGAAGATAAGAACCCTTTCAAAGGGGATGCATGAAAAGCTAAATTTAGCCTTGGTACTATCAAGGAATGCTAAACTATATGTTTTAGATGAACCAATAGCAGGGGTGGATCCAGTGGCCAGGGATCAAATACTAGATGCCATAATAAACAATTATAATGAAAAGAGCTCCATGCTTATAACCACCCACTTGGTAAGGGATATGGAAAATATATTTGATGATGTAGTATTTTTAAAGAATGGAGAAATAGTTTTAGAAGGAAATGCTGAAGTCTTAAGGGAGGAGAAAGGCAAGAGGATAGATGAAATATATAAGGAAATATTTGTTGTATAGGAGGGAAAAGGATGGGAAAACTGATTAAATATGAAATAAGAGGAAACTATAAATTTATAGCAGGGGTGCTGGCTTTGGTATTAATACTTACAACGGGCATGTATGCCTATATGACTAATACCAAAGGAGGATCCCCCTTTGAGGCCATGTTTGTATTTTTATCATTCCTAGTTATATTTGGTACCTTATTAGCTACATTTTTATATATAGTAAATTCCTTTAGGAAGGAATTATATGAGGATAGAGGCTATCTAACCTTTACACTGCCCCTTACTGGGAATCAAATATTAGGGGCCAAGCTTATTGTAGCCCTAATCTGGTTTACTACATTAGGGATCGTAATAGCCCTTTACCATTTGATAATGCTGTATATCTTTACTCCCTATGACATTAGCCTATCTCAAATTTTTGAAACTTTAATGGATATAGGTTTACCCTTTAGGGATATTATTGCTTCTATTATATTTACATTTGTAAATGGGACCATAACCTTAATTTTGATCTATTTCTCCATGGCCATTAGCAGGGTTACCTTTAGAAATAAGAAGATAGGAGGCCTTTGGTTCTTAATATTTTTAGTATTAAATGCCCTCATAGCCTTTAGCCAAGTGAAAGTTGCCCAATTGCTACCCTACTATTTGGATATAAGCAGTTTTAGAATTGGAAGAATAGATATGTTTAGCTATGGATTCCATATAGATGTGGATAGTTACGGTGTTATGATGACTGGCAATTTTGGAAATATATTGTTTAATATAGCAAGTTTTATATATAGTATAGGAATAGGAGTTTTGACGTTTTTAGGTACTGGATATTTGATTGAGCATAAGATTGATTTGTAACAAGTATGGGACCCGGCACTAACTTGTTAACTTATTGATGCCTGGTCCCAAAATCAGGTACTAACTTGTTAATTTTTCCTGTTCCTGCTGCTGGGTCCTATTGGGATTAGGGCTATAGGCAGAAAAGGGGAAAAGTTAGTAAGTTGGCACCTGGCACCAAACTAAATGAAAGTGGGGGATTGGAATGAACAGAGAGCTTTATTTGATATTTGCTACCTTTTTTCTTTTATTAGTATTGTTCATCCTTCTCATGATGATTAGTGAATACAGAAATATGGACAGATTAAAAATTGAATATCCTAATATTCCACAGGAGGCTTATGCTTACAGAAAGTCCAATTTAAAAATATGGGCCATAAATTTAATCCTCAAATTTTTGGTACCCCTATTATTCTTGTCAACTGGATTATCCAAAAGGATTGCCCTATTTGCTCAGGGGGATGGAAGGAATCTATTTATAAGTGGATTCATATATGTGCTAATCTTTTCCCTTATGGATCTATTGATTTAACTGCCTACCAGCTTCTATGGGGGATATGTTTTAAGGCATAGGTACCACCTATCCAACCAGACCCTATTTAGGTGGATAGAGCTGGTATTAAAGAGCTTTACCTTAAATACTCTCATTATGGCCTTAATTATATGGTTTCCCTATTATTTGATAAGAGTAAGGCCTAATAGCTGGTGGCTCTATATAGGCTTATTATCCATACCTGTACTTGCCTTTGTTACCTTCATATCTCCCATGTATATAGATCCTATTTACAATAAATATTCTTCCATAGAAGATGAGGATCTGGGAAGGGATATTAAAGGGCTACTAGAAAAAGCAGGGATTGGGGATGCAGCCATATATGAGGTAGATAAGAGCAGGGACACTAAAACCATGAATGCCTACATGACTGGGGTCTTTTCTTCCAAGAGGATAGTATTGTGGGATACCACCATAGATAAATTGGATAGGGAAGAAATACTATCGGTTACAGCCCATGAAATTGGCCACTATGTCAAGGGACATATATGGAGGAGTATAGTATTGGGAGGCGTATTTTTTATATTGTTGATGTATCTAATATACAGGACTTCCAATTGGTTACTCATAAAATCCAATGGAGCCTTTGGTTTTAATAGCCTTGGAAATATAGCCTCCCTGCCCCTTATCCTATTAGTTGTGAATTTTTATATGTTTGTATCCAACCCCATAATAAACTTTGCCTCTAGGCAAATGGAAAGGGAAGCAGATGCCTATGAAATAAATTTGACAAAAAATAGGGAAGCGGCTATCTCCACCATGTTGAAATTGAATGAAGAAAGCTTAGGGCTTCCCCGACCGGGTAAATTATTCAAAATATGGTATTATACTCATCCACCAGTGGAAGAAAGGGTCAAATTTTTCACAGAATATCCTTTAGACCATTAGTAAACTAACAAATATTCTTTCAGCCCATTCCTGGAGTTTAATCTTCTTATTCTTGTCAGTGCCCTATTTTCGATTTGCCTAATTCTTTCCCGGGTTAAATTGTATTTTTTACCGATGGCCTCCAAGGTCATCGGTTCATTTCCATTCAATCCAAATCTAAGCTCTAAAATCTCCTTTTCTCTAGGCTCTAGGCTATTTAATACTGTTATCAATTGTTCTTTTAAATTTTCTGAGATTATTATGTCTTCAATGGAAAGATCTTGGGAAGGAATATAGTCTTGAAGTTCCATATAGTTTTCATCTAGATCTGTATTTATGATGGTGTTTAGAGAAGTAAAATTGGATAAATTGCTTTTAATGGAGTTGATAAGATAATATTCCTGTTCAGTGATATTTGCTCTTTCACATAGGATTTTAAGGTCTATTTCCTCATTTTCCACTAAACAATCATTTTCAGCAGAGGATACAGAATTGATTTTTTCATATATGTAGGCAGGCAGGCGTATCATATATCCATTATTCATCAAGGCCCTATCCATTTGCTGGACAATCCAATAATAAACATAGGTGGAAAAACTAGTCTCCTTGCTTATATCAAACCGTTCAATGCCTTTAATCATACCAATGACCCCTTCTTGCACCAGGTCTTCCAAGGAATAGCAAGAATTTTTTATTCTTTTTTTAGCTGCAGCATATATTAGGCCTATGTTATTTAATATGATCTTATTTCTAATATTTATATCCTTACTTTTCTTGTAAAGATATATGAGTTCTTCATTAGAGGCATATTTTTTATTATTTAAATCCAATTGCCTAGTTGCCATATGCATCACCTAATATATTATATTCTACATAGATTTGTAAAATCCTTTTTTTTGTTTAGACTATTGAGGATGATTTCAGACTGTTATATAATATATATAACAAGCAGAAAGGATGAATTATATGTTCATTAAGATAGATTTTGAAACGGAAATGCCCATATATGAACAATTGAAACGGCAGATAATAGAAGGAATAGCCAAGGGGGCCTTGAAAAAGGGTGAGCAATTGCCTTCCGTTAGGCAGCTGGCCGAAGATATTGGAATCAATCTCCACACAGTAAACAAGGCTTATAATATATTGAAGAATGAAGGTTTTTTAACCATTGATAGAAGAAAGGGTGCCATGGTAAGTAATTTAATGCCTGAAATTACAGAGCAATATTTGGAGCTTTTGAAGGAGGAATTGAAATATCTAATATCCAACAGCTACTGCAGGGGCATGAGAAAGGAAGGTTTTTTAAGTATTTGTGAAAGCATTTATGATGAGATAGATGATGAAAAGAAGTTTTAGGTGGTGAGCATAGTGACTGAAAGATTTTTATTAGCCTTAACCAATGCTTTTGTGCTTTTAATTATCTTAATGATACATATTATAACTCCTAAGACTACTAGGAGGAATATCCTATTTGGTGTTAAGGTGCCAGAGAGGGTTATGGAGCATGGTGAAATAATAGATTTGAGAAAGAGCTTTACAAGATATAACCTATTAATAGGGATTCCTGCCCTACTCCTATTGTCCTTTCTAGTATATAGATTTCCCCACTCCCTTTTTGTAACTATGGCCACCTTCATCTATTTAGGCCTCCTGTTTTTAATCTATTTAAGGTTTAATTATAAGGTTAAAGAGCTGAAGAAGGAAAAGGGCTGGGGGAAGGATGCTGAAAAAATTGTCCTTATAGACATAAAATACAGTAGGGATAAATCTAAAATAGGGAATATACCCCCTTTATGGTTTCTATTACCTTTGATTTTAATTATATTCAATTTTATATTGGGAATAGTATTATATCCTACCCTGCCAGACCAAATACCTACCCATTGGAATTTTAGGGGAGAGATTACAAGTTACAGGGATAAATCCTATGGGACTGTATTAATGCTACCTGCCATGCAATTGTTTATGCTAGGCCTCTTCTATTTTTCCAACTGGAGTATTGGTAGAACCAAGCAGGAGATAGATCCTAAAAATCCAGAGGAATCCCTAAGGAAAAATATAATTTTTAGGAGGGCCTGGTCCATATATTTATATGTTATAACCATATTGACCATCTTGTTATTTACATTCCTAAATCTATTAATTTATGGCATATTTGAAACCAACAGGCCTATTAATATATTCGCTGGGATTTTAGTAGCCTTTAGCATAATAGGGGGAACCATATTAAGCTTAAAGGTAGGCCAGGGGGGAGAGAGGTTAAGGCTTAAGGATCATGAAGCTACAAAGAGGGATATTGGCAGGGAGGATGATCACCTGTGGAAGCTAGGAAATACCATATACTATAATCCTGAGGACTCCTCCATATTTGTGGAGAAGCGTTATGGAGTAGGATGGACTGTCAATGCAGGAAGGCCCTTGGGTATCCTTATTTTGATGCTACCTTTTATAGTCCTTATTATTACTTTGATAATAACTGAAAGACTATAGGGAAATGGGGATTAAGCAATTAAAGTGATGGTAATCCATCACTTTAATTATGCTTACTACTTAAGTGGGAGAGTAGGTCTTCAGTTAGTTTATTCACATCGTCTATCTTGCTGTGAAGTTGGGCAAATTTTTCAGATAAATTTTCATCCTTTGTTCTAGCCAAATCATTGGATGCAAGGAGCATATTTATGCTGTTTAAATGCTGCATACTGTTCCAGTTATTTTCTTCTATCTTTTTAGTTTCATCCAATATTTGAGCTATTGCCCTTGGATTTTTCATAGGACTCATCCTCTCTTGAAAATATGCTGCTACATCTATAGTATGTACTGGAGGACAAAAAATATTTTGGTTAAATTTTAAAGAGAAACCATTTACAGCTATCTATTTCATATTTTAATTCATATATTTTTTGTCTATTATTTATAATGCTTTCACATCTATAGAGGATCATCCTATTGCCTGCCAATTTTTCCTCTTCCTTATATACTACCTTATGGACTTTGACCACATGGTTTGTATCATCACTGGTGGTAATCCTGTATCTTAAGGGGATAGGCACCCCTTCTTTAGGAAACCAGGCAATCATTTCTATAGGCTTCATAAGCACCTTCATTTATATCACCCCTAAAGAATACTAGACATCATAGGATAATCTTCTTCTGCAACTACTCCACCAATAATAGGTTTTATTCCAGAGTGGAGAAAGCAGGAACGGATTAGGGAATTATATCCGTATTTATACCTTATCCTATCTATTGTCCTATCTAGTGCCTTGTCCCTTTCCTTATATTCCTCTAGCAGGGATAATTGGCAAAAATCATTGGAGCAAAGTCCCGATATGCTTATGGAAAACCGCCTTATAGGCTCTCCAGTCCACATTTCATCAAATAGTTTTTTAGAAATATTGTATATGGTATTGGTAGAGTCGGTAGGTATATCTAATTTCTTCTGGTGGGAATAGGAATAGAATTGATGGTTTTTTAGGGAAAGGGAGATTACATCCCCCATTAGGTCCAATTCCCTAATCCTCATACCTACCATTTCTGAAATAGCCAATAAGAACATATGGCCTTCCCTTTTATTATCCACATCAAAGGAAGTAGTGGTAGAGTTTCCTATGGATTTAACAGGAGGAGAGCTATTTTTTACCGGGGAATTTTCCCTTCCATTGGCATAATTCCATATAAGTAGGCCAGGTTTTTTTAGCCAGGAGTATATATAATCTGGGTCCAATTGGGCTAACTCTCCTATGGTAAAGATCCCCCTCCCATTGAGCTTCCTTTTGGTTTTGCTTCCTACCATAAATAGCTTTTCCACAGGTAAAGGCCACATTTTATCCTTTATTTCATGATAGAATAGGGTATGGACCCTATCTGGCTTCTTTAGATCGGAAGCCATTTTAGCCAATAATTTATTAGGTCCTATGCCTATATTTACTGTAAAGCCTAATTCATCCTTAATCCTTTCCTTTATCTGGTAGGCCACATCCAGATAGTGGTTTTCCCTATGGCATGAGTAATCTATAAAGGCCTCATCAATAGAATATCTTTGAACATAGGGAGAGTATTCCCTTAATAAATCCATCATGCTATTACTGGCCTTCATATATATTTCATAATTAGGTGGTACAATGGTAAGATTGGGACATTTCTGCCTTGCAGAATAGACGCTCTCCCCAGTTAATATTCCATATTCTTTGGCTGGTATGGATTTAGCCAATACTATACCATGTCTTTTGCTTTCATCTCCACCTACAATAGAGGGGATTTTTCTTAAATCAATCTTTTCCCCATGCTGTAGCCTGTAAACCGCCTCCCAGGAAAGATAGGCGGAATTGACATCGATATGGAATATTATTTTTTCTTCCATAGAATTCCCTCCTAGGCTTATTATACCAGAACATATGTTTGCAGTAAAGGGGAAGTTAAAAATAAATTTTTAAACATCTTTATATAAGGTAAATAATTATTAGGAAGTAATTATGTATAATAAATTATTGATATTGGGAGAGGATCATATGGATGTGGAACAATTAACCATCAATACCATTAGGATTTTATCTGCTGAAGCAGTGGAGAGGGCTAATTCTGGCCATCCAGGCCTGCCTTTAGGGGCTGCTCCCATAGCCTGTACCCTATGGGCTAAGGAGATGAAACATAATCCAAAAAACCCAAAATGGATAAATAGGGATAGGTTTATTCTATCGGCAGGCCATGGATCCATGTTATTGTATTCTCTGCTCCACCTATTCCAATATGGGCTTAGTATGGAGGATATAAAGAATTTTAGGCAGTTGGATAGCAAGACCCCAGGCCATCCTGAATACGGGCTTACAGTGGGAGTTGAGGCTACAACAGGCCCCTTAGGCCAGGGGATTGCTAATGGAGTGGGGATGGCAATAGCCGAGGCCCATTTGGCTGCCTACTTCAATAGGCCAGGCTATGATATTATAGACCACTATACCTATGTCCTTTGTGGGGATGGGTGTTTAATGGAAGGGATTAGCTATGAGGCAGCCTCCTTGGCCGGCCATTTAGGACTGGGCAAATTGATTTTACTCTATGACTCAAATTCAATAACAATAGAAGGGAGTACAGATTTAGCCTTTACTGAGGATGTGGCCCAACGCTTTGAGGCTTTAGGCTGGGAAAGCTACAGAGTGGAGGAGGGAAATAATATAGAAGAGATAAAGAAGACCATAAGGAGGGCTAAAAAGAACTCCTTAAAACCTTCTCTAATAGAAATAAGAACGGAAATAGGCTATGGAACGGCCAAGCAAGGCCATCCTTCTGCCCATGGGGAGCCTTTAGGAAAGGAGAATATAGAAGGGCTAAAAAGATTCTTAAAATGGGAGGAAGAAGAATTTACAGTACCCCATAGGGTAAAGGAGCACATGGCCAGTTTAGTGGCCAAGGGGGAAGAGGAGGAAAGGAAATGGCAAAATATGTGGGAAGGATATAAAAGGGAATACCCCCAACTGGCCATGGAGTTTGAAAGGTGGATTAAGGGAGAAATCCCCATGGACTATCTGGAATCCCAGGAATTTTGTGACTTTGATAGGGATATGTCTAGCCGGGAGGCATCAGGCATATTGATAAATAGGTTGGCAGATAGGATTCCCAATCTCATAGGTGGGTCTGCTGACTTGGCTCCATCAAACAAGACCTATATGAAAAAGAGGAAGGACCTATCCCCTGGAAATTATGGGGGATCCAACATTCACTTTGGGGTAAGGGAACATGCCATGGCAGGTATATTAAATGGAATGGCCTTACATGGGGGGCTAAAGGTATACGGTGGTACCTTCCTGGTTTTCAGCGATTATATGAAGGCTTCCATGCGCCTGGCTGCCTTGATGGAGCTGCCAGTTATATATGTACTAACCCATGACAGCATAGGGGTAGGGGAGGATGGGCCTACCCACCAACCTGTAGAACATTTAGCCATGTTAAGGGCCCTGCCCAATATGACAGTATTTAGGCCAGCAGATGCCAAGGAGACAGCCTTTGGCTGGTATGTGGCCTTAACCAGAAGAAGTGGCCCCACAGCCCTTATATTGACCAGACAAAAACTCCCCCTTTTAAAGGAAACTGGCAGAGATGCTTTAAAAGGCGGCTATATATTAAAGAAAGAGGATGGAGGATTGGATATTATTCTAATAGGCTCTGGCTCTGAAGTACATCTTATAATTAAGGCAGCAGAGCTTTTATCAGAAAGGGGAATTGGAGTGAGAGTAGTAAGTATGCCTTCCTGGGAATTGTTTGAACAACAGGATGAGGAATATAAGGAAAGGGTACTGCCCAAGGAGGTAACCAAAAGGTTAGGGGTGGAAGCTGCCTCCTCCCTAGGATGGCATAAGTATATAGGTAGTGGGGGAAGGATAATATCCATTGATAGTTTTGGATTATCGGCACCAGGGGATCGGCTGTTTGAAAGATTTGGATTTACAGTAGATAATATAGTGAAAGAAGCCCTAAAGCTTCTATAGGGGTAAAAAAGTTTCCTTACCTATTGATTAATTTATAAAATTGTTGTATTATTAACGTAGATAAAATTGAATAGCCGGTATAGGTTGCTCATAGCATTAATAGGGAAACAGGTGAAAATCCTGTGCGGTCCCGCCGCCGTGAGGTATTTAGGCAGTTCATTATGCCACTGGGAAACTGGGAAGGCGAGCTGCCTTTATGTACCGAGCCGGAAGACCTGCCTATACTGATACAATCCAAACTTCACGAGGAATGGGGTGATTGTATAGAGATTAGACTATACTGGATCCTCAGTATGGTCTAATGGTAAAGTGCTTTTAACCTTTCAACGAGAAGTTGGAAGGTTTTTTTAAATCTATAAATAAGGAGTGGTAATATGAATAAAAAGGTTATTACTATTTTAGCAGTTGTAGTAATAGCAATAGTGTTACTTACAGCTTATAAAACTTTTTTAAGTCCAAAGGGTGAAGAGGGTAGCAAGGAAGTTACTATCCACATAGTCAATAAAAACGAAAATATCGATGAGACCTTCACCTACAAGACGGACCATGAATACCTCCTACAACTATTAGAAGAAAAACAAGAAGAATTAGGAGTAACCCTTGAAGAAACTGAATATGGTCCCATGGTTACAGGTATGGCCAATTATGTAGTTGACCCTGCTAAACAGGAATTTTTCCTCATATCCATAAACGGGGAAGATGCTATGACAGGGGTAGCGGAAATTCCTTTAAAGGATAAGGATGTATATAAATTTGAATTGACAAATTATTAGAGCGATGAAGATACGAGATATAGCCCTAATAGGAATATTAAGTGCTATTATGACGGCAGGGAAATTGGTTTTAAGCTTTATACCCAATATAGAAATTGTAACCCTATTATTTATCGTATATACAGTTACCTTTGGTGTTAAGAAGGGCCTTTTGATTTCCCTTATATTTTCTACCACTGAGATCTTCTTATATGGATTTTCCACCTGGTTGCTTGGATACTATATAGTTTGGCCCCTGCTTGTAATCTTTACAGGATTAATGAATAAAAGGATAAAGTCTGAATACGGTTATGCTACCCTGGGTGCCATTTTTGGTTATACCTTTGGAGCCTTATTTGCTGTAGTAGAGTCCTTCTTCTATGGGCCAGCCTATGGGTGGGCCTATTGGATAAGGGGAATAGGTTTTGATTTGGTCCATGGGACCTCCAATTTTATAATAATATTAATTCTTTATAAACCTATGATCCATATGCTTAATAGACTTAAAAAAACCTATTATGGGACTTAAGCCTGGGCAAATGCCTGGGCTTTTTATTTTGTAAAAAAACATAAATAGGTTGAAAAAATAATGGGCTTGTTATATTATATATATAACAGATAGAAAAAGGAGGGATATATTGCTAAAGTTACAGAATGTATCCAAAACCTATAGTAAGGGAAGCATAAAAGCTGTTGATAATCTGAACCTGGAAGTAAAGCCTGGTGAGATATTTGGATTTTTGGGACCTAATGGGGCAGGAAAGACTACCACCATAAAGATGATGGTAGGGTTACTAAAGCCTGATAATGGCAACATATTTGTTAATGGTATAGATGTATGGGAAAATCCTATAGAAGCTAAAAAACAAATATCCTATGTGCCCGATACTCCAGAGATATACGATAAGTTAAAGGGGATAGAGTACCTTAACTTTATAGCCGATATGTATGATATACCAAGGGATATAAGGCAGGAAAGGATGGACAAATATTTGGATATATTCAATTTAAATCATGCCATAGGGGATATTATAGCTAGTTACTCCCATGGTATGAAGCAAAAACTGGTCCTTATTTCCGCCTTGCTCCATGATCCCAAATTGTTTATACTGGATGAGCCAATGGTGGGCCTAGATCCTAAGTCCTCCTTTCAATTAAAGGAGATTATGAGAGAAAGATGTGATAAGGGGAATACGGTATTTTTCTCCACCCATGTATTGGAGGTGGCAGAAAAAATATGCGATAGGATAGCCATTATAAATAAGGGTAAGATAATTGCCTTAGGCACCATGGAAGAATTGCGTAGCCATGCAGAGGAGAGGGAGTCCTTGGAGAAAATATTCTTGGAGTTGACTGAAGATGAATAGGGTGCTATCTTTGATTAAAACCGATTTAAATACCACCTTTGGATTATCTGCATTAAAATATAAATTAAAAAATAAAAGGGATAGGTGGCAAATTATAATATTTGGAGCCTTAATTTTTTCCATACTTCCTTCCTATTTATTAATAGTAAAAGGACTCTCCAGCCTATATGAGGCTTATAAGGC
>JAAYEM010000063.1 GCA_012728725.1 Tissierellia bacterium
AGACTTCAATAAGACTGTGACCTGTCATTTCTTTAGGTTTTTCTAAGTTCATAAGGTCTAATATGGTAGGTGCTATATCAGCTAGTATCCCTTCTCGTAATTTTACATTGCCTGCTCCAACTAATATCAAGGGTACCTTATTGGTTGTATGAGAAGTAATCGAACTCTTGTCCCTATCATCTATTAACATTTCTGCATTACCATGGTCTGCTGTAATTATGGCCTTGCCACCCTTTTTAAGCAGCAAGTCTACTATCTCTCCTAGGCAGCTATCTACAATCTCTACCGCCTTAATAGCCGCCTCTATTACTCCAGTATGTCCTACCATATCAGGATTAGCAAAGTTTAATATGATTAGATCATATTTATCCATATTTAATCTATTGAGCACCTCATCCTTTACCTCTATGGCACTCATCTCAGGCTTTAGGTCATAGGTTGCCACCTTTGGTGAAGGTATTAAAACCCTGTCTTCATTTTCATAGGGCTCCTCCCTACCTCCATTGAAGAAGAAGGTTACGTGGGCATATTTTTCCGTTTCAGCAATCCGCAGTTGATTTAAGCCTAATTTGCTGATGTATTCCCCTAATGTATTTTCTATCCTTTCAGTTTTAAACGCAATGTGGACATTTTCTATGGTTTTATCGTACTCAGTCATAGTTACAAAGTAAGTGTTTACCTTCTTTTCCCTAGGAAAACCTTCAAAATCCTCATCTACTAGGGCTCTTGTAATCTGCCTTGCCCTATCTGGTCTAAAGTTGAAAAATATTATGGAATCTCCACTATCTATTGTAGCTACAGGATTGCCATCATTGGTAATCACCTTGGGAATAACAAACTCATCCTTTATCCCCTTATCATAGGATTTCTGTATGGCCTCTACAGGAGAGCTTTCCTTCTCCCCTTCTCCCAAAACCATGGCATCATAAGCTAGTTTAGTCCTTTCCCATCTTTTATCCCTGTCCATGGCATAGTATCTACCGGAAACAGTTGCAATCCTTCCTACCCCTATTTCCCTTATCTTATCCTCCAGTTCTAATAAATGTTGCTTTCCTATTGTAGGAGGGACGTCTCTGCCATCTAAAAAGGCATGGATAAATACATCATGGAAGTCCTTTCTAGCACATAATTCTAGTAGGGCATATAGGTGGGTATTGTGGCTGTGGACCCCACCGTCTGATACCAAGCCCATTATATGGAGTTTTGAATTGTTTTCCTTTGCATTATCTATAGCAGCTAAGAATTCCTTAATATTAAAGAAATCCCCTTCTTCTATCGCTTTGCTTATCTTAGTTAACTCCTGATATACTATCCTGCCAGAGCCAATATTTAAGTGGCCAACTTCTGAATTGCCCATCTGTCCTTCTGGCAATCCCACTGCCAGGCCACTGGCTTCTAGGCTTGTATTGGGGTAGTTTTCTAAAAGTCTATGGAAATTTGGTGTATTGGCCAAATATATAGCATTTCCATCATATTCTTTTCCAATTCCCCAACCATCTAATACTATTAACATTACTGGTTGTTTTGCCATAATTGTGTCCTCCGTTTAATAATTTACTATTTTTATAAAATCCTCAGCCACCAAACTGGCACCACCTACTAAGGCACCATCTATTTCTTCCTTTTCCATTAACTCCTTTATATTGCTTGGCTTAACAGAACCTCCATATTGGATTCTTATCTTTTCTTTTGTAGTATCATCATATTTATTTCCAATAACTTCCCTTATTAATCTACACATATTGTTGGCATCATCACTGGAAGCGGTTTTGCCAGTTCCTATAGCCCAAATTGGCTCATAGGCAATTACAATTTCTTCAATATCCCCTTTGTCTATTCCCTCTAATGCCTTTAATACCTGTTCCTTAACAATTTTTTCTGCCTGGCCCCCTTCCCTTTCTTCTAGGGTTTCTCCCACGCATACTATGGGCCTTATTTTATGTTTTAAAGCTGATTTAACCTTTTTATTTACCCTTTCATCGGATTCATTAAAATACTGCCTTCTTTCCGAATGGCCTATTATACAATAATCCACTCCTATTTCCTTTAACATGAGGGGGGATATTTCCCCTGTAAATGCCCCTTGCTCTTCCCAATGCATATTTTGGGCAGCTAATTTAATACCTGTTCCCTCTAAGGCCTTCTTTGCCTCGCTAAGGCTGGTAAAGGGAACAGCTAGTACTACTTCCACCCCTTCATCAAATTTTGGGGCCTTTAAAGCCTCAATTAATTCCAGGGTTTCTGAAATAGTTTTATTCATCTTCCAATTCCCTGCAATTATTGGTTTTCTCATTTGATTCACTCCTTACTTATCATCAATAGCAGCAATTCCTGGTAACACTTTTCCTTCCAAAAATTCTAAGGAAGCTCCTCCTCCTGTTGAAATATGGGTCATCTTATCTGCATAACCAGCCTTTTCCACTGCTGAAGCACTATCTCCTCCACCTACTATTGTAATAGCATGGGTATTAGCCATTGCCCTAGCTATTGATTCAGTACCAATTTTGAAATTTTCCATTTCAAAAACTCCCATAGGCCCATTCCAGACAACAGTTTTTGCATCCTTTATTTCCTTGGAGAATAATTCAATGCTTTCCTCTCCTATATCCATACCCATCATATCTTGAGGAATATCATCTACTTTTACAGTCCTGTACTCAGTGTCATTTTTAAATTCCTTAGCCACTACAATATCTACAGGCAGCAACAGCTTAACACCTTTCTCCTCTGCCTTTGCTAGCAATTCCTTAGCAAGGTCTATTTTATCCTCCTCTAGAATGGATTTGCCAATTTCATAACCTTGGGCCTTTAAAAAGGTAAAGGCCATTCCTCCACCTATTAATATGGAATCTACCTTATTAAGTAAATTTTCAATAACTCCAATTTTATCCGATACCTTTGCCCCACCTAGGATGGCTACAAAGGGCCTTTCTGGATTTTCTAAAGCTTTGCCCATTACTGATATTTCCTTCTCAACTAAATAGCCTACTGCTGATGGAAGTTTTCCTGAAACTCCAACATTTGAAGTGTGGGCCCTATGACAAGTGCCAAAAGCATCATTTATATATAAATCACCTAAGGAAGCTAATTCATCAGCAAAACTTTCTTCATTCTTCTCCTCTTCTTTTCTAAATCTTGTATTCTCTAATAGGACAATATCTCCATTCTTCATCTTTGATACAATTTCCTTAACCTTATCACTTACCACCCTATCATCTTTGGCAAATACTACATCCTTACCTAATAACTCAGATAATCTTTTAGCCACAGGTTCTAAACTATATTTTGGATTTGGTTGTCCCTTAGGCCTACCTAAATGGGACATTAGAATAACCCTTGCCCCATTATCTATTAAATACTTAATGGTTGGCAAAGAGCTACTTATCCTTCTATCATCTGTAATGTTTCTATTTTCATCCATAGGTACATTAAAATCGCATCTAACTAAAACCCTTTTCCCTTCAACTTGTAGATCTTCCAATGTCCTTTTTTCCACCATCCATATCACCTCTTAGAAATTTTCAGAATATTCAATAACTTCCCTTTTTTGGTGCCTGGCACCGAAAAAGGGAAGTTATTATATTACTTATTACTTATTGGCAACTAGTTTTGCAAGATCTATAACCCTTGCAGAATATCCCCATTCATTATCGTACCAAGCCACCACTTTTACCATGTTTTCATACACCATAGTTGAAAGGGCATCTACTATTGATGAACGTGGATCTCCTTGATAATCTCTGGATACTAAAGGCTCTTCTGAGTATCCAAGTATTCCCTTCATCTCTCCCTCAGCTGCCTTCTTTAATGCAGCATTTACTTCTTCTACGCTAGTATTTCTTCCTACTTCAAATACAACATCTACTAAGGAAACTGTTGGGACTGGAACTCTTACAGCAAATCCATTTAATTTTCCTTTTAACTCAGGTAAAACTAAGGCTACTGCTTTAGCTGCTCCAGTAGTTGTTGGTATTATGGACTCAGCTGCTGCCCTTGCCCTTCTTAAATCCTTATGCCTCTTGTCTAGTATTTGCTGATCGTTGGTATAGGCATGGACTGTAGTCATCAGACCTTTGTTGATTCCAAATTCATCTAATATTACCTTTGCTACTGGGGCAAGGCAATTGGTAGTGCAGGATGCATTTGAAATTATGTGATGTTTCTCAGGGTCATAATCCTTATCATTAACTCCCATTACTATGGTAATATCTTCATTTTTGGCTGGGGCAGTAACTATTACTTTTTTGGCTCCAGCTTCAATATGTTTAGATAAGCCTTCCCTGTCCCTAAAGGCTCCAGTAGAATCTATTACCAATTCTACTCCCAAATCCTTCCAAGGTATCTGTGCTGGATCCCTATGGGCTACTACCTTTATCTTCTTTCCATTGATAACAAATCCATCTTCAACTACTTCAATTGTCCCTTTAAATCTACCATAAAGGGAATCGTATTTAAATAAATGGGCTAGAGTATTTAAATCCCCTGAAGCATTTAAGGCAACTATTTCAAAATCATTTACATTTTCTTCAGCATAGATCCTTAATACATCTCTACCTATTCTTCCAAATCCGCTTAATCCAACTTTCATTGTCATAAGTATTCCTCCTTGTTTATATATTTTATATTTAAAGCTATTTATTAGCTTTTTCAGTCAATTCAATTATCCTTTTGGCAGCCCCCTCATCGGTTATTATGGTCATGTTTTTTCTAAGGGAAGCTACAGATTTAATGGCCTCAGCCTTCTTCTCCCCTCCAGCCACACCTATTACCTTATCAACTTTTTGAAATTTTTCCAAGGACAATCCTACAGTTAAAGATTCCCATATTTCATTGCCTTCTATATCAAAATAGTGGCCGAAGGCTTCTGCAACAGCACCCTTTTCAATAAGTTCCTGTATTTTTTCTTGGGGCAATCCCCTCCTTTTTGCCATTACATCAGCCCTGCCAACTCCAAATAATAGTATATTCATATTTTCTATCAATTGGATTACTTCCCTTACATCTGGCAGGTCTAATACTATTTCTAAAGTTTTTCTATCTATATTATCAGGTATGTGAAGAAGTCTATAACTTCCTTCCAACTTTTTAGCCAGTTTAGCTGCAATACTATTGGACTGGGTTTCCACATTTTTACCCAAACCTCCCCGGGCAGGGGTTACTATCACATTATTGGCCACTTTTCCGGGAGTCATCTCTTCAACTATCTGGGCCATGGTAGTACCGCCAGTAATTCCTATTATGTAATTATCCTTAATTATTTTCTTCAAATATACAGATGTAACTTTTCCCATATCCTTTAGTACTAATCCGTTTTTGTCGGAATTACCTGGCACTATTATAACCCTATCGACATTTAAAATATCTTTCAACTGCCTTTCCAGATGGGATATTCCCTTTAATTCCCTCATTATATCCTTTAATTTTTCAATGACCTCTTTTCCATCTTCCGTTATATACATACCCGTAGTTTCTATATTCAACAATCCTTGTTCCTTAAGGATATTTACTTCCGTCCTAATTAACCTCTCTCCAATATTAAGTTTCTGAGCCAATCCCCTTCTTCCAATAGGTTGATTATAATAGATATTTCTTAAAATATTATATCTTAACTCCATTATATTAAACATCTCTGGAACTATTTTCTTTTCTAGCTCAATTAAATCCATACAGAACACCTCTTGTAGTTAAAATCAACTATTAGTATATGAAAATTAGCCAATATTAAAGGGTAGGGACTTGTTTTGTCCCATATGTGTATTTTTTGTCCCGGCACTCATAAAAAAATATAGTTTGTCCCCTACAATACTAGTATAATCCAATGGCCATTAGTTTTCAAGTAAAAACTTCTATCTTCAATAATTTTGGTAGAAGTTTTTACTGCTAATATAATCTAACCTGCCAGGATAGGGCCTATAAAGGACCATACTATGACCCAGACCCATAAGGCGGCAGCACCTATCCAGCAGGCCTTTAAAACCACCTTCATATTTGTAGAACG
Source organism: Tissierellia bacterium (assembly GCA_012728725.1). Lineage (GTDB taxonomy): Bacteria > Bacillota > Clostridia > Tissierellales > Tepidimicrobiaceae > JAAYEM01. Next base: position 5,999 of record JAAYEM010000063.1, read on the forward strand.
AGCAATCCCCATCTGCCCTGCCAGGTTTGCCGTTGGATATACGGAGCCCGTTATTCTGGTGGCTGCTAATAGGGCTGTAGCCCAAATCTCCATTGGTAATCCTACAGAGTTTACCAGATCTAAAAACATTTCATGGATTAAGGTGATTTCAGCAACGGCTGCTGCCTCTATACCAAATCCTCCAACTATAGATGCTATTATTAAAACTAAAGCCTTGCCTCTACCTGATATGAAATTGGTTAGTAGATTACCTAAGGCTTCAAATCCTCCACCAAGGCTTATTAGGGTAAACATAACCTCAAAGAATATGAATATAAAAAACATGCTCACCATTCTGGAGGCACCTTCAACAAAGGTATCTATAGCAGAATCTATATCCATCTTACTGCTTATTATAAGTACTGCCGATAATACCAACATGACAATTATGGCATAGTTTGTGCCTTGCCCTGTGATAACTCCAAATCCAACCAATACAATGAATGTTAACAGAAAAATAAAGGTAGTCTGTTTTTGTTCCCTATCCACACCTATCTCATCCATATTTAACATTTGGTCAGTTAATTCATATACCTCTATCCCCTTATATTTTTTTTGGATCCTATTTACAGCAAAAATGGTTGCCCCAATCCACACAAGGCTAAAAGGAATTACTGCCCACAGCATAAGTCTCCCATAGGAAAGGCCTGTCACTCCCATGGTAGCAAGGGTAACACCAGTCAATGGACCTACCATTAAACCTACCTCACCACCAACCCTTAATAAAGAGGTGACAGCACTTGGAGTCAAACCTACTGCAGTAACTAGGGGAATTATTACAGGGGCAATAATTGCATTCCCCCCTGCCAAGGTTCCCAATAAACCACATATTACAATGGAGGAAATTAACACTGCAGCCATGGCCTTTCTCTCGCTATCAACCCCAATCCCCTTTACAATCCAGTAAACTAGTGTTTGACTTACCTTTGTTCTATTCATCAAATAACCAAGGCCGCTTCCAAACATAATTATTATACCAATTATCCCTAAAAAGGAGCCTAAGGCCTCAGCAAATATAGATGATAACCCTTTAAGGCCCTGACCTGTTAAAAGTGCACCTACTATTATGCCTACTATTAGACCAGCTAAATTGGACTTGTTCCTAAAAACCATTATTAGGTATGCCCCTAGTGGCAATAAGGCTAATAGGGTTGGTGATTCTGAAATCAATGCATATTTTCCTAATTCTAACTCCATTATTAACCTCCTTGTACAACTATTTATACTTTCCTGTTTACTTATATATAATCCACTCCATGTATCTCTTTGAATCCAAATCCAGGATTATCCCTTAATGTGATCTTATAATCTTCAAATATAGCTCCACCCTCTACTGGATCTTCACTACATAGTAAAGGCCCATCTAGATCTATTTTGGTAATTACACTCTTAGCAGCAGCTAAATGGACGGCAGCTGTAACACTTACTTTGGCTTCCAACATACAGCCTAGCATACATTCAATCCCGTATATTTCTGCCAAAGAGCATATCTTTAAGGCATTATGTATGCCTCCAGTTTTCATCAATTTTATATTTATTAAATCAGCCGCCCTCCTTTGCATTATAGTTAGGGCATCTTTGGGTGAAAAAACACTTTCATCAGCTGCTACGGGAATTGAAATATTATCGGTTACAAATTTTAACCCCTCAATATCATGGGCTGGTACAGGCTGCTCTACCAGTTCAATTTTTAAATCTGCATCCTCCATCTTTCTAAGGGCATATACCGCTTCTTTGGCATTCCATCCCTGGTTTGCATCTATTCTTAAATCTATATCATATCCTACAGCCTCCCTAATAGCCTTCATACGTTTAATGTCCAATTCTGGATCCTTACCAACCTTAATTTTAAGGGTCCTATACCCCTTATTTACAGCTTCTATACTATCCCGGGCCATTTCTTCTGGCTCATTGACACTTATAGTTATATCCGTTATTATTTCCTTCCTATATCCACCTAACAATTTATAAACTGGTGTTCCATAAAGCTGTCCATATAGATCGTAAATTGCTATATCCACTGCTGCCTTAGCACTTGTATTGCCCACAATAGATTTTTCCAACTTAAGCATTATTTCTTCCATATTTTCTATATCCATACCCATTAAATGTTTTTTTATGTGGTTTTCTATGGCACCTATTATACTGGCTTTTGTGTCTCCCGTTATTACACCTGTAGGAGGAGCCTCTCCATAGCCAATATGGCCTGTATCAGTCTCTATCCTCACTATAATATCTTCTACACTATTGACAGTTCTCAAGGCGGTTTTGAAGGGTTTTTTCAGTGGCACAGATATGTGCCCCAGTTTTATATCTGTAATTTTCATATTCTTCCTCCCCAAAATTTAAGTCTAAGAACCAGTAATGTCTATGGAATAGTTTTCCCATATAATTTATCAATTATGTACCTTTAGCCGGTATGGCTTTCTATTTTTACAAAATAAAAAAAGGCCTAAATGCTCTGCACCTGCTGGCCTTTTACTTATCTATATTTAAATGCTCAAAACAAAACTTAATTATACCTTCTCCTCATGGTAGATGAGGGTATGTTTAATTCATCCCTATATTTAGCTACAGTCCTTCTAGAGATGCTTATTCCTCTTTCCTTTAATATATTTGATAACTGTTGATCACTGTAAGGTTTCTTAGGATCCTCCCCTTCTATTATCTCCTTTAATACAGCTTTAATGCTGGTGGAGGATACATCAGCTCCCTTATTTGTAGAAATCCCACTGGTGAAAAAGTATTTAAGTTCAAATAAGCCCCTAGGAGTTTGAACGTATTTACCATTGGTAGCCCTACTGACGGTGGATTCATGCATATCAATATCATCTGCTACTTCTTTTAAGGTTAATGGTTTCAGCCCCTTTTCTCCCATTATGAAAAAATCCCTTTGAAATTTTAGTATGGACTCCAATACAGAATATATAGTCATTCTCCTTTGCTCAATGCTTCTAATGATTCTCATGGCTGCATTTAGTCTTTCAGACAAGAACTCTGTTGCTTTGGGGTCCTTTCCCTGCCTTATCATTTCCCTATAGAAATTATTTATATTTAGCCTTGGCCCTGTTATATCATTTAATATTATTACATATTCCCCATCAATGTATTCAATATATGCATCTGGAGTGATATAGTTTACCTGGTCTGCATCACCACTATAAGATCTACCTGGTTTTGGCTCAAGGGTTTTTATAAAGTCGCATATCTCTTGAACTTCCTTTAGATCTATATTTAATTCCTTTGATATCTTTAATAGTCTATTATGGGCAATATCCTCTAAATACCTTTCAATTATCAATTCTGTATTGGGGTTTACAGATTCCATTCCCCTTATCTGAATCAGTAAACATTCCTTTAAATCTCTAGCTCCTACACCTGCTGGTTCAAAGGTTTGTATTATCCTTAAAACCTTTTCAACCCTATCCACATCAACCTTCAGATCCTCAGCTATCTGGTCCACATCGGTGACTAAATAACCATTTGAATCGATGCTTTCAATAATCATCTCTCCAATTGGCATATCTTCATCATCTACACGGGATACATTCAACTGGAAAAGTAAATGCTCTCTAAGGGTTGGTGAATAGCTGATAAAATTTTCATAATTATATTCATTATCATCCTTATTGCCACTATACCTATAGCTAATATCATCATATTTTTCAATATATTCCTTCCAATCGATCTCTTCCTTCTCATTAGTATATTGGTCAATATTTTCATATATCTCCCCTGTGCTAATTTGATCTAACATAGGGTTTTCTTCTATCTGTTTCTTCAAATATTCATTCAATTCTTGACTATTAAACTGCAGCAATTGGATAGCTTGTCTTAATTCTGGTGTCATTATTAGCTTTTGGACCTGTTCAAGAGCTAGATTATAACCTAATTTCATTAAGCTCACTCCCGCCATATTTCATATAATGTTAATACATTCTATTTCTATATCAATATCATTATACCAAAATATTTTATTAAGTACAAAATCATTTACTATTCGACAATTTTTATTCTGTATTTTCTATTTTGTATATTTTGGATTTGTAAATAACCACCATATCATTTTAACAGAGATGACAACAAATACAAGACTGATAATGATAAAAGGTCTTCAGGAAAAGCAAATTGATTGATGGAGGTATGTATATCCAATTTTTTGTGAAAAGTTGGTTTTAAAAACTAATAAATCATTTAAAACACAATACTTACCCTTATCCATCCTTTATAGATATTATATAATACTATTTTTTCCTTTTCAATCTCAAAACTGTATTATAATTTATAATGCAAAATAAGCTTAAATATTAAATTAAACTCCGGAGCTTTTTTGATAAAAAAAACACTCCAATTTACTGGAGTGTTTTTTTAACATGGATCAGCTTCACCTGCTACATACCCTGCTTTAGTTAGTATTTCAACAGCCTTATCTAATTTTGCTTCATTTACCATTACTATAGGTCCTGTACATCCCATTCCAGATTCTGCGTATATGCCTTCCTTCCATAGGACCCTTACTGCATCTTCTAAGTCCATTATATCTATGCCTGAAATGGTTCCTGTTACTGTTTCTGCTGGAGGTGCTTCAATTTCTTCATCTTCATCTGCAGCTTTTTTAGTATCCTTAGTTAATCCCTTCAGTATATCTTTAAGGCCTGCCTTGTTAGCTTTTTCAAATTCTGATTTAACTAATTCCTTTAAATTGCCTTTAACTAGGCTAGCACCATAGCTAATAGCATTGGCAACTACAGGAATTCCTGATGCTCTAGATAAGATTAATATAACCCTTTCATAGCCTTCTCCAATTCCTGGCCCATAACCATAGCCTAGGGATTCATAGGATCCACCTGTTGTGTAGGAGGAGAATACCTTCATCAAAATATTACCAGTCAATGTATCGGTAACCATTACATCTGGTACTCCCGCTAGCAAATCGTTACCCCTCATTACACTTCCGCCATCGGATCTGATGGACTCAGTCAAGTTGATTTCATAGCCATTATTGATCAGTTCCCTAAAGGCCCTTTCAACCTGTCTTGCTCCATCTACATTTAGGATTCCAACTGTTGGATTTTTAATCCCCATGGCTTTTGCTGCTATGATTCCATTGATTCCGTTTATTACCATAGCTTCAACCCTATGAGGGGATGAAGTTCCTGTAGTAGTTGCAATCAGCATCTCTCTACCCTTACCTGGAGTTATAACCCTTCCCACGGTAGAAACTCCTATTGGGAAACTATAATGCATTGTAACACAGGCGTCTAATTCCCCATTATCCAACATTTCTTCCATCTTATTATAGCCTTCATCTTCTGAATCTACTACAACTTGAGTTAATTTGGAATCTACCTTCGGTCCAATTAATACTACCTCTATAGAGGGATCCCTTTCCTGGGCTATTTCTGCACCTTTTACTAAGTTTTCCACACCGTGTTCACTGCCTAAAGTTGTAATTCCTACTCTTACCCTTTCTCCAAATTGGCCAGTTTCTATTGCATCAGCTATATCTGTGAAAACTTTTCCAATCATATTCTTAATATTCTTTTCTGCCATTTTATCACCTCTAATCCTGAAGTAGATGAGAAGCAAAATCCCTCATAGCTTCAGCTACAAGTTTTCTAACTTCCTCTTCAGATACACCTTTTTCTTCCTCTACTTTACCTGGATTTCTTTCCATTACTATGGATACACCATCAAATAGGTTGGTCATTCTTCCTAGGAATAGACTTCCCTTACCAACGATCATAGCTCTGTTTATCTTGCCTTCTAGCATTTCTTCTCTAGCAAATCCTAAATAGGGTACCCCTGATGGAATATGTCCTTGAGTTGGCGCCCAACCTTCCATACCATGTTCTTTGATGAAATCATTGATTTGAGCCCTTTCAAGGTCTTTTCTCATTACTCCTAATGCACCAATCATCTTGTAGTTAGCACTTGGCACATCTCCTGCCCCTGCTGGTTTTGTTACATCAGGGTTTTGCATCTCTACTGAATATTTATCTATATCTGTAATCTTTAGATTGCCTTTTTCCAAGGGAGCTGTAACAAGTGAAGTCATTACTGCTTGAGGTGAAGAACCAGTGCCTACTGTATGTCTTCCAATTAGATCAGTTCTTAAGATTGGGTTTACACCATCATTTTCAGATACTAAAACTGCAAATCCACCAATTACGTCTTCAAGGATTGGCATATCCTTTTCTACGTGATTCTTACCATTCATACCTAATTTAGCTGTGGAACCACCTGCTATAACTACTACATTCTTAAAAGCTCCTGATTTAACTAATGAAGCTGCTACAATTAAGGCATGGGTTGGTGCTGCACAGAATCCTCTAGTATCGGAACCAGTTGCATTTTTGAATCCAACTAATTCAGCTATGGATTTAGCAAAGTTTCCTCCACCTCTTTGGTTCATATCTCCACAAGCTTCTTCTGAACATTCTATAACATATTCTACATCATCTGGGTTGATATGGTTTTTAGCAACTAGATTTAAGCCTGCTAATATTGCAGAAGCTTTTGATACTAGGTTTTCAAGTAGTACGTGAGCACTTAAGTTTTCGTCTACAGCATGAGCTTTTTTAACACAACCTACTAACTTGCCACCTGCCTTTAGTGGTTCAGCTCCTTCTTCCTCTACTAGCTTTTCTATGTCAGACAGGTCGTCTCCTGTTTTAAGTCTTGCTATTAAATCTTCCCTATCCTTAAATATTGGATGGGCTTCAAGTTTTGCCTTTACTTCTTCTGTAAACTCTGCACTCAATTTAACTAAATCGAATACGTCAGCAATCTTAATAAGTCCAATGAATTCATCTTCTGGCATTATTTCTCCAAACTTTCCAAATCTATCTGCACCTTCTAATGGATTTTGATACCAGGGTTGAGGATGGTTTCTCAAATCTTCTGGCTTGTGGTTACCTATATAAACTTGGTTTGGTAGATAGTTTACAGCCTCATCAAAGCTACGTAAATGGTTTGGTAACTTTTTTAGATATTCTGAATCTGGATTGATTACTCTTTCAGTGGTTTGGGTTGTTCCATTTTCAATAACCATGTCTTCCGCGTGAACTAGAATATAGCTAGTCCCTTTTACTACAGGATAATTCATTCTTTACACCTCCGCTACTTGTATTAAATTATATTTACACTTAAAATGGGTGATTAAAATCACCCATTTTAAGTTTTATATGTTAATCTTCAAATACTGTTTGTTCTTCAACCTCAGTTGTTAAGGCAGCTAATGCTTTTTCAACAAGTTTTCTTCTAAGAGCTTTTTCTTCTTCTGGATCTAGTTTTGGATCTCCTAATGGATGAGGTATAGCGATTGTTGGAACTATTCTATTTGCTCCTACTGTAAGTGAAATTGGTACTACAGTACACATGTGAACAACTGGTATTCCAGCTCTTTCAATCTCCTTAACCATTGTTGCACCGCAACGTGTACAGGTACCTCAGGTTGAAGTTAATATAACTGCGTCTACTCCATCTTCTTTTAACTCTTTACCAATCTCTTCAGCAAAGGCTTTTGCATTTGCTACTGCAGTTCCATTACCTACAGTGGTATAGAAGTATCTGTGGAGTTTACCAATCTTACCTTCCTTTTCCATCTCCCTTAGTACATCTACTGGAAGAACTCTGTCTGCATCTTCATTGGCATATACTGGGTCATAACCACCGTGAGCTGTTTCATGGCTTTCACTGGTTAGGTTCTCGATTCCTTCTATATCATACTTGCCGTATTTGGAAGCTGATGAAGATTCAATGTGATCTGGATTTCCTTTTGGTACTATACCACCAGATGTTACCAATGCAATGGTAGCTTTTGTTATATCTTTAACTGCAGGTTGTGGATCAACTCTATCAAAGTCTGGCATTGGGAATTCAGTAACAAATTCTTCCCCTTTAAGCTTCTTGAGTAACATCTCAACAGC
>JAAYEM010000064.1 GCA_012728725.1 Tissierellia bacterium
AGGGTCATGGTCATTTATCAGTTCCATCTTCTCTCCCTTTTTTAAACTTTCAAAAGCTCTAAATATGGTAGGGTGCTTATCCTTTGGTTCATATTGCCTAGCATCAACCCTGGCAGCAAATTCTGACATAGTAATCCTCCTTATCTTTTGTTTAGATATACTTAATATAAATATACCCAAATACCAATAAAATAATTTCCATGGATAAATTTCTATATATTTCTAATTTCTTAATGTTGCCTTCATCTTATTCTCGTCTAATATAATTTCTAAGGCTTCTGTTATGGATCTGCTTACTATGTCAGCATGGAAGAACAATTTACCACAGGCCCCTTCCCCTTCTATTACAGCAATGGAAAGTACTGCCTCCTCAAACATGGGTATATCGTTAAATCCATTTCCTACACACAGGGTTTTTTCTCCCCCTAATCTTTTCACTATCTCCCTTTTAGACTCCCCTGCATTCTCCTTGGGAAAGGTTAAAACTTCTACATCCATATCCTTACATTCTTCCTTTACCGTTCCATAGGTATCAGCAGTAAGGACATATATATTTACATGGTCTTTCAGCTTTCCTATCAGTCCTTTGACTTCATCCAATACCTTCCCATCTACAGCTATGGTTCCATTGTAGTCCAAAACAATATTTTCTATCACTAAATCTTTTCTCCCTGGTATCTTATAGGCTAGCATATAAATTCCTCCACTTCCTATTAACCATATACTCCTTCAATATACTGTTTAGTCCTAATATCACTAGGACTTGTAAATAATTTTTCCGTCTCATCGTATTCCACCAATTGGCCATCTAGTATAAAGGCAGTATAATCAGATATCCTCTTGGCCTGGGATAGGTTATGGGTCACTATTACTATGGTGTATTCTTTAGAAAGCTCTAAAAGCATCTCCTCTATATTGGCTGTATTTTTTATATCCAGGGCAGAGCAGGGTTCATCTAAGAGGAGTACATCTGGCTCAACAGTAAGGGCCCTGGCTATGCACAGCCTTTGCTGCTGGCCTCCTGAAAGTTTTGTAGCCAACATATTTAAGTTTCCCCTTACCTCATCATAAAGGCCTGTTTTTATAAGGGTATTTTTGACTATTTCATTCAATTTCTCCTTATCCTTGATACCATAAAATACAGGAGCATAGGTTAGGTTCTTATATATGGAAATGGGAAAGGGGGTAGGTTTTTGAAACACCATCCCTATCATTCTTCTTATATCATTTTTGGGGTAGGATAATATGTTTTTATCCTTAAATAAGATCTCCCCTGTAAAGCTTCCCCCATTTTCCTCCAGCATAAGGTTTAGGCTTGTAAGCAAGGTAGACTTGCCACAGCCCGATGGGCCTATTATAGCCGTAATCCCATTCTTCTTTATACCCATTGAAAAGTCCTTCAATACCTTATTGTCCCCATAGCTAACGGATATATTGTTTATTTTAATTATATCCATCTAATTATGCTCCTTTCCAGTAATAGTCAAAACTATAGATAGAATATTTATGATGAGTAATATCAATATCAAAACCAAAGCAGTCCCATAGGCCTTTTCCAAGGATATGCCTTCCCCGGTCAATATATAGAGGTGGAAGGGAAGGGCCATAATTGGGGAGGACAGGGATTTGGGTACAGGGGCAAACAATACAGCTCCCGTCAATATGATGGGGGCAGTTGCTCCCATGGCAAAGCCTCCTGCTAAAGTTATTACAGATATTATATCCCGCTTGTATAAGGGGAGTATCAGTTTAAACAGGGTATGGAATTTAGATACTCCAAGGGCATAGGAGGAATCTATTATATCCTTGTCTGCCTCCCTTAATATCTTCTCTATCCTCACCTCAATATAGGGATATATCATAATCCCTAAGGTAATTCCAGCCGATAATAAGGACCTGCCCAATCTTAAATTTAATACCAATAATGTATACCCAAATAAGCCCAGTACTATAGATGGAATCCCCGCCATACATTTAACTATTAAGTGGATAATACCCTCAATTCTTTTGTTATCACAATAGAATACGGTATATACGGCTGTGGCAATAGCCAGTGTGGAGGCAAATAGGCAGGCTATAAGCATTAGGTATATACTGCCTACTATGGCAGGGAATATGCCTCCCTCCGTCCCTATGGGCATACCCTTTGGCTGGCTAAATATAAATTCCATATCTACTGAGCTTATGCCATGGACAAAAATATATCCAAATATATAAACTATAACTGAAATTACTGTTATAGCACTAAAGGCTATCCATATTTTAAATATATAATCCCTGATTCTATCATCCATATCCATCAATCCCTATATATCCATTTTATTTTCAATAAAATATAACAAAATATTTACTATCAGGAGCATTATCACCAGTACAAAGCCCCCTGAAAAGAGGGCATGATAATGCAGGCTTCCCACCTCTGCCATGCCCATTTCCAAGGCAATAAGAGAGGGTATGGTCTGGGTTTTTGATAGTAGTTTAGGCATTATGGGGGCATTGCCTATTACCATCATAACCGCCATGGTCTCCCCCATTCCCCTACCTAGAGCCAATACTGTAGCAGCAAATATGCTCTTTTTGCTTCTAGGTAACACAATCTTTCTTACCATATAGGATTTGGAAACCCCAAGGGCCTGGGAATACTGGGAGTATTCCTTATACATCTTATCCATAGATTCATCACAGGTAGATATTATATAGGGTAGCATCATCACTGCCAGAACTATCCCTCCTGCCAGGACAGATTCCCCTGAGGGGAAGAACAGTTTAATCTCAAAAAATTTTACCAATACCAAAAGGCCTACAAAACCGTATATTACAGAGGGGATTCCTGCCAATATATCTACTACCGACCTTATAACCCTTTTAGGCCTTTCATCTACATAACTGGAAAGGACTACAGCTGTACCAACCCCTATGGGGAGTGCCAATACAATCCCCACCAAGGATACATATACGGTACCCAATATTATGGGCAGTATGGACAATTGGTCTGGAGGGCCAAGGGGATTCCATTTTGTGCCACTTATAAACTTGTAAATAGGGACTACTTCAAAGAATACTAGACTTTCCCTGAATATGAATATTATTATAAAGGCAAGGAGCAATAGGGAAAATAAGGTTAACAGCCTAATTATAATTTTAAATATCCTTTCCTGTAGATTATTCATATAACCACCTCAAAAAAATCAAGGGCATTAGCCCCTGAATTTAGTTTGCTGGCACAAAGCCCATCTCTTCAATAATCTGAGAACCCTTTTCTGACATAACCATATCCATAAAGGCCTTTTGCTCTGGAGTAAGTTCCCCTTTCTTTACCACTATTAGAGGTCTAGATATCTTATATGACCCGTTTACTATGTTTTCTTTAGTGGGCTCAATACCATCTACCTTTAAAGGTATAAGCTTACCTTCATTTTGGTTAACCATACCAAAGGAAGCATACCCTATGGCGTATTTGTTTTCTATTATCTTAGTTACCAAGGCCCCCATGGATGGAGATTGGATGGCGTCTTCCCTTACAGGTGTATCCCCCATTATGCTGTCCTGGAATACTCCATGGGCTCCACCGCCTAAGTCCCTTATAACTACTACTATCTCCTTATGTTCTAGACTGCTGTCCACCTCATCCCAATACTTATATTCACCAGAGAATATCTTTCTTATCTCCTCTGAGCTAAGATCGTCCTTTATTTGATGTAATGGGTTTTCTGGATTGATGGATATGGTAAGTGCATCCATGCCCAATAAAAATATATTGGGATCCCCAATCTTCTCCTTTTCCTCATCCTTTATATCCCTTGCCAACATACCAAAATCACTAGTTCCCTCTATTACCGATTTGGCCCCAGCCCCTGAACCACCAGCTGACACATATATAATTATATTCTCTTCGGGAAAACTTGGATCTACATTGTTCCAGGTGGTATATTCCTCTATGAAGTCAGTCGCAATAGCTGACATTACTGGAGCTAAAGTGGATGAACCATTAAAGGTAATCTGAGCCTTAAATCCTTCATCGGCTGCTTCCTCAGTATCCCCATTTTCTTCAAGGCTTTCTTCAATATTTTCCCCAGCATTTTCATCTTCTGAGGAAGTGGTTCCCTGACAAGCAGTTAATGCCAATGCAAATATTAAGACAAAACACAAGAGCAAACTTATTTTCTTCTTCATAATATATCCTCCTTGTTCTCCTTTTGTTTTTCCACTATATTACTAATGTTTCATAAATGATTTTATTACTTGTTTGCTCCTTTTTCCAATTAATATTATCTATGGCTTATTAGCAGCTATAGATAAACTTAATGAATCTTTTAACAAATATCTACATTGGCAAACTGGCTTTGGTATAGATTATAGTAATGGCCTCTTTTCTCTAACAATTCTCTATGATTTCCCTTTTCCACTATTTGGCCCTTATCTATTACCATTATTATATCTGCATCCCTGATGGTGGATAATCTATGGGCTATTATAAAGGTAGTCCTATTCTCCATAAGCCTTATCATGGCCTCCTGGATCTTCAATTCCGTCCTGGTGTCTACAGAGCTAGTTGCCTCATCTAATATCAATATGGATGGGTTGGCCAAAATTGCCCTGGCTATGGCAAGCAACTGCCTTTGGCCCTGGCTTAAATTACTGCCACCCTCGTATAAATAGGTATCATATCCCTTTGCTAGTTTGGATATAAAATCATGGGCTCTGGCCAAGGTAGCCGCCCTAACAATATCCTCATCCCCTGCCCTGGGGTTTCCATATCTAATATTATCCTTTACAGTTCCTGAAAATAGATAGGTATCCTGGAGAACTATACCAAATATCCTTCTCAAACTATCCTTCTTATAATCTCTAATGTTGATCCCATCTATTAATATTTCCCCCTGGTCCAATTCATAAAATCCAGTTAATAGATTTACTATAGTGGTCTTACCGGCCCCTGTTGCCCCAACTAAGGCAATATTAGCTCCTGGCTCCACCTTAAAGGAGATGTTTTTAAGGACTGGTTCCCCCTCTTTATACTCAAAATACACATTCTTAAATTCCACCTCCCCCCTAATGGAGTTTGCTTCTATGGCATGGATAGGATCTGGCCTCTCCTCCACCTCATCCAATATTTCAAAAACCCTTTCCCCTCCAGCTAAACCCGACTGTAGGGTATTAAAGGTATGGGCCAATTCATTTAATGGCCTTGTAAATTGTCTGGAATAGGATATAAAGCTGGCAATAACTCCTACAGAGATAATCCCCCTTACTGCCAAAATCCCACCAACTATGGCTATGACTCCAAATCCAAAATTATTGATAACATTCATAAGGGGCATTATAAAGCCGGACCAAATCTGGGCCTTAACCCCTACCTTTCTCAATCTATCATTTAGGGCCATAAATTCATCTATCATCTTTTCCTCATTGTTGAAGGCCTTTACCACATGAATTCCTGCTATGGATTCTTCTATATGGCCGTTTAAAGTCCCCAGTACCCTTTGCTGCTCCTTAAACAATACCTTGGTCTTCTTAGCGATGGTCCTTGTCAATAGGAATACCATGGGTATGGTTACCATGCTGGCCAAGGTCATAAGGGGGCTTAAATAGAGCATCATTACAAATGAACCCAATATATTTACCAGGGATATCATAAACTGGATGGTGGATTGGGATATGGTAATGCTTATATTATCTATGTCGTTTGACAATCTGCTCATAATCTCTCCGTGGGTATGGGTATCGAAGAATATGATGGGAAGGGATTGGAGCTTATTGAATAAGCTTTCCCTTAAATTATATACCACCCTCTGGGCAATGCCAGAAACCATGTAGTCCTGTAAAAAGGTGAGGATACTATCCAGTACATAGATGGATAATAGAATTAATACTATGATCCTCAATTTATCAAATAATACCAGGCCAATACCAGGAAAGATGGCATCTATAGCCTTCCCTATTAGGAAGGGTACAAATAAGGCCAGTATTCCAGATGTAAGAACTAATAGGAAGCTTATCAAAAGCCCCTTCCTTTCCTCCCTAAAGTAATCCCATAATCTATTTAAAGTATAGCTTACATCCTTGGCCTTCTCCCCATGGAGGCTAGCTCCCCTTCTACCGGATATACCTGGAAGGCCCTCCCTTCTCCGTCTAGGATCCATTTAGCTCTACCCCCTCTCCCATCTGGGAATAGTATATATCCCTATAGACTTGTCAGCTTTCTATAAGCTCTTCATGGGTCCCCTGTCCTACTATCCTGCCCTTATCCATAACCAGTATCCTATCTGCATCCATTACCGATGTAATCCTTTGGGCAATCAGTATGGTGGTAATTCCCCTTATGTATTCTTTAAGTCCTTCCCTTATCTTTTTTTCAGTGATCATGTCCACTGCAGAAGTGCTATCGTCTAATATCAATATGGAAGGCTTTTTGATCAGGGCTCTGGCTATGGATACTCTCTGTTTCTGCCCTCCTGATAGGTTTACACCTCCCTGGCCTAAGTAGGTGTCATAGCCTTCATTGAAGGAGGAAATAAAATCATGGGCCTGGGCTATTCGGGCAACCTCCTTTACCTCTTCGTCTGAGGCTGAGGCATCTCCCCATTTTATATTTTCCTTTATAGTCCCTGTAAACAGGAGGGTCTTCTGAGGAACCAGGGCTATCCTTTCCCTTAATCCCCTCAAATCTACATCCCTTATATCTATTCCATCTATTCGTATAGTCCCTTTAGTGACATCATAAAACCTAGGTATCAGATTGACTAAGGTTGTTTTGCCTGAACCTGTAGGCCCAATGATTCCCAATGTCTCCCCAAAATTCAAGCTAAAATTAATATCCTTTAATGCATAATCCCTGCTATTAGGGTATTTGAAATATACATTTTCAAATTCCAAGCTACCCTTTATATCCTTAAAGGATACAGGATCCTTTTTTGCCATTATGGTATTTTCCGCCTCAAATACCTCTCTTATCCTATGGGAGGATGCCTTGGCCCTTATGTACATGTTTAGTATTCTAGTTACCATAACAAGGGCAAACAATAATTGGGTCATGTAGTTGATAAAGGCAACTACCTTACCCACTTCCATATCTCCCAGGTTAACCTTAATTCCTCCAATCCATAGGATCAAAACTATACCTACATTAACCGTTAAGGCTACAAGGGGATTGAATAGGGCTATGGTCCTCATCCCCTTCAGGGTGGTATCCTTTAGCCCTTGGTTTACCTCTTTAAAGCGGGACCTTTCATAATCAAACCTGTTAAAGGCCTTGACCACCCTGATGCCGGCTAAGTACTCCCTTATAACCCCATTGACCCTGTCTAGGGCTTTTTGGATTCTGGTAAAAATGGGGTAGGAGACCTTTAGGTTTATAGATATAATTATCCCTACAATTGGAACAAGGGCCAAAAGTATTAGGCCCATTCTAGGATTTAATATAAAGGCCATTATTATGGCCCCTATCCCTAATATAGGGGCTCTAACAAATATCCTCATCATTCCATGGGCAAAATTCTGCACCTGATTTACATCATTGGTAAGCCTGGTAATCAGGGAGGCATCTTGAAACTCATCCACATTATCAAAGGAAAAACCCTGTATTTTAATATATAGATCCTCCCTCAAATCGGCAGCAAAACTTTGGGATACTGTAGAGGATACTATATTCCTTATAATGGCAAAGCCAGCCCCCAATCCAGTCACTAAAAACATCAGGCCCCCCATCTTCAATACATAGTCTAGATCTCCATTCTTGACCCCTTTATCTATTATCCTAGACATAATGGTAGGTTGGATCAAATCCCCTATGGCCTCCAAGATCAGGGCAGCAAGGGCTATGAAAAATTTATTCCTGTATTTTACCATGTATTTTTTTAGATAAGCTATATCTGACTTCATAGGCCTCTCCTCAGTTTTTATATACTATATTATATTATTTAGATACCCTAAATACAAATAAAACCTGAGTCCATTGAAACCCAGGTTTTCAATTATACAATATTTTTTTGATTCCCTTCTCCAGGCCAGTAATATCATCTATTCTTAATGCCTCATTTTAGTAGCAACCATTATTCCTTCCCTCATCCATAGGCTGGCCTTATTGGGGACCTACATTTTCATATTTCATATTCAGGAATATATTAATGGCTATTAACCTCCCCCTACCGGTGGAAACAGGGCCAAAACATCCCCATCCTTAAGCTGCCTATCTATAGGTCCATCTGTACCGTTAATCAAGGCTATGCTCACATCATCCTCATCTATATTTAACATATCCATTACTTGGGATATAGTAGTTCCCTCTTCAAACTCCAATATCTGCTTCTTTCCCCTGCCCTGCCTAAGATAGGCGAAAAGCCTAACTTCAACCTTGATCATCCTTCCACCTCCTTTATATTATTATATAATATAAACTGTCTCCTTAAAATAAAAAGCTCCCGAAGGAGCTTTTTTATTTATCTGCTAATCCTAGATATTTCTTGTACTCGCCAAGGCCTAACCTATCCAATGTTTCCTCTGTTGGTATTCCCTTTTCATCCCAACCTCTTACTTCATAGTATTCTGGAAGTAGTTTATCCAATTGGTGTACATGGCCCTTAGATGGCCCCTCTTTTATTGGCTCTTCTAGCAATCTCTTGGGCAGTGTATCTTGGGAGCTGTCTATTCCTTCCCTTAAATTGAATAGCTTTTCCAGATTCCATACCCTTTCTCCAACCTCAAGTATATCATCGCCATCGAAGTTTTCACCACATACAGCATTATACATGTCTACATAATCGGGTAAATTCAATCCAAAGGTGCTGAATATACATAGGCCCAAAGAGTCTATGGCTGCAGTTAAATCGTGGAATAGTTTAGCATAGGCAGCCTTTCCTTCTAAAGTAAGCCTATCCAATTTTTCAGGGTAGCCTAATATTTCTGGACTAATCATATATCCCTTAACATGGCAGCCACCCCTATTGCTAGTTGCATAGGTTATTCCATGGCCTTGTATACCTCTAGCATCATAGGCTGGCAATTCTTGTTTTTTAACGGTCATGGATAGTTCAGGAACTCCATAGGATTCAGCCAATCTATAGGAACCCTCGGCTAACTTATCGCCAAAGCCTTCCCTGAGTCCAATCTTTTTGGTCCATCCAACTATTGCCTTAGGATCTCCCCATTTTAGGCTTAATCCATCTGCTTCTATCTCCTCATCCTTGATATAGCCCTTCTCATATAGCTCCATGGCAGCAGCTATGGTTGCTCCGGCAGAAATGGTGTCTATTCCATATTCATTACATAGGAAATTGACTTCATTAATTGCATCAAGGTCGTATACATCACAATCCGCCCCATAGGCCCATATGGTCTCGTATTCTGGTCCACCTACAACGGAGCCATCAGCTAATTTCACCACCCTACCACAGGCTATTGGGCATCTGTAGCAGGCAGAATTTTTTACCAAATGCTTTTCCGCTAGGGTCTCTCCTGAAATTTTATCTGCATTTTCAGTATAGGAGTATTGGAAATTCCTTACGGGGAATACTCCCGTTTCATTTATAATATTAACCAGTACTGCCGTTCCATAGGTGGGTAGTCCTTGACCTCCCACTGGGTCATTCCTTAATATTCTAATCTTTTCTGCTGATACCTCTTTGACCTTTTCTTCATCAAATAAGGCAAATTTTTTGCTTCCCTTTACCACTATGGCCTTTAAGTTCTTAGAGCCCATTACTGCTCCTGCACCACCACGGCCTGCAGCCCTATCCAAATCGTTCATTACAGATGCAATTAAAGATAGCTTCTCTCCAGCAGGTCCTATTAATAATACATTGGCCCCTTCATGCTCCTTTTTAAGGATTTCAGTGGCTTCTGATACCTTCTTGCCCCAAACATGGGAAGCATCCCTTATCTCTGCCTTTTCCTCATCTACATACAGGTATACTGGCTTTTGGGCCTTGCCTTCAAGTATTACTGCATCATAGCCGGTAGACTTAAATTTAGGACCCCAGAATCCACCAGAATTGGCAGTGGCAATACCTCCAGTTAGCGGGGATTTGGTGATGACCATATACCTTCCACTGGTTGGTACTGGTGCTCCCGTTAATACTCCAGTAGCTATTATCAATTTGTTTTCTTCGCCTAAGGGATCTGCATTGGCAGGAACCTCATCCATCATTATCTTTACTCCCAAGCCCCTGGAACCAAAATATTTTTTGCCCACTTCTGGATCTAAAGCTTCTGCCTTGACAGTCCCCTCTGTCAAATTAACCCTTAAAATCTTACCCATGTGCCCATACATAATATAACCCCCTTTAAAGTTTAGGATGTCATAATTAAACTTTGTATCCCCTTCTTCCTAGCTTTGTCAATTATTCATATTGCAAAATCTGTGCCAAAAAAATAAAAAGCCTTGATATCAATAGATTGATCAAGGCTTGCCTAGGAACTGCTCCATAATGGAATAAATATTCTGAAAATATACGTTCCATAATGAATCACTGTTCCTATTGGGAACAGTCTATATTATATTTTTTAATCTTCCTATACAGGGTATTTCTCCCAATACCTAATGCTTTTGCAGCGTGGGTAATATTTCCAGAACACAATTTTAGTACCTTTATTATATGATTTTTTTCCATATTTTCTAAAGACAAATCCCTATATTCTATATCCTTATACTCTTTTGTATTGTCTTTAAAATATTCCCCCCAGCCCAGTTTGGGAATATATTCCATATTGATGGCCAACTCTATGAAATTTTCCAGCTCCCTAACATTTCCTGGCCAATGGTAATTTATCAGCTCTTCCATCTCCTCTTCCGATATGGGGATGGGCTTTTTGTTCAATCTTTTGGATATCCTTTCCATGAAATGGTCTATCAATAAGGGGATATCCCCCTTCCTCTCCCTTAAGGGAGGAATCTTTATGGGAAGGACATTTAGCCTGTAGAATAGATCCTCCCTAAAATTACCCTTTTCTACCTCCTTCGGTAGATCCTTGTTACTGGCTGCAATTATTCTCACATCTACATACTTCTGGTCGGTAGCACCAATCCTGGATACAGTCCCTTCCTCTATAATCCTAAGGAGTCTAATCTGCATATCCAGAGGCATCTCCCCTATTTCATCTAAAAATATGGTGCCTCCATGGGCTATTTCAAACTTTCCTGGCCTACCTCCCTTTATAGCCCCGGTAAAGGCTCCTTCTACATAGCCAAATAGTTCCGATTCAATAAGGCTTTTAGGTATTGCCCCACTATTGATGGCCACAAAGGGCTTATCTCTTCTGTTACTGTAATTATGGATGGACTGGGCCAGTATCTCCTTGCCTGTGCCCGATTCGCCTGTTATCAGTATGGTGGATTTGCTGTCTGCAATCTTTTTGCAAAAGTTTAACATCTCTTTAAACTTTTTATCTTCACCTATTATCTTATCAAAGGTATATACGGCCTGGGTTTTGGTCAGCCTACCAGCCAACTTCCTCTCCTTTTTATGGTCATCAAATACATGTATTATGTCCATTACTTCACCTTTTCCATCAATAAGGGGGGAGGCCTTTAAATTAAACCATAATCTATTGGTTCTAGCATTTACATATACTTCATCCTCATATATATTGCCTGAAAGGATGGTTTCCTTTACATGATACCAGCCCTTAAATAGGTCATGGGCCCTCCTCTCTTCCATTTCCCACAGCTCATATCCAAACATATTTAATCCCTTAGTATTAACAAACTTAATATTTCCATCTAAATCGGTTATGATTACCCCCTTAGGTATTTGTTGGATAATGCTACAAATATAATTATGGAGCCTATCCATTATTACCATGTTGCCTACTCCTATTCTGCCACCTTTTATCACCTTGGTAAAAATGACCTGACTGGATAGGGGGCAGGATCTTCCTTCTTTAACCAGATTACATTCTGGAAAGCAGCTCTTTCCTATCTCTGTGACCTCCTGGATACTTTCTCCAATTTTAAGTATTGAACCTATCTTTATCTTATCCAGGTCCAAACCTTTAACCCTAATATTCTCATAAAATCTTCCGCTACAAAGACCCTCCATATTGGATGATAATATCTCATTATAGCCTTCCAGAGTGAATATGGAAACCTGCCTGTTTCCCCCTTTAGAATGGATATCTCCCAACAATCCTCTATCCTTTTCAAAAAAACCTTCCACCAAAGATCTGACAGGCCCCTTCTCCTTATCCTTTATATAGATGCCCACTACTTGGCCTATTGGATTGTATATATCCATTTATAACACCTCTATAGTATCTCCCGGTTTTACAATTCCACCTTTAATTACCTTTGTAAATATACCCTCCTTAGGCATTATACACTTTCCCACCTGCTGGGCTATGGCACAGCCTGTATGACATTCCTTCCCTATTTGGGTTACCTCTTGAATGGTTTCACCAATTTTAAGCCTAGTCCCTATGGGAAGTTCATATAGGCTAATTCCCTCTGTGGTGATATTCTCTGCAAAATCTCCATATTCTAATCCTTCTATCCCCGCTTCCTTCATCTTTCTGATGCTTTCAATCCCAAGGAGGCTTACCTGCCTATGCCAGTTACCACCGTGAGCATCCCCTTCCAAACCAAATCCCTCTATAAAGTTACCCTTTTCTATAGGCTTTTTGACTATCCCCTTTTTATGGGATATGTTTACAGCCAATACCTTTCCAATCCTCTGCATATATTACCCCCTCCCTTACTCTTCTTTTCTAATATAGTCTCCAGATTTTCCTCCAGTCTTTTTCAATAGTTTAATGTCCTCAATTACCATATCCTTGTCCACCGCCTTGCACATATCGTATATGGTAAGGGCGGCTATGGATACGGCAGTCAAGGCTTCCATTTCCACTCCCGTTTTACCTACCGTCCTTACTTCCCCTTCTATCTCTATAGAGTCCTTAAGTATATTAAATCTAATATCGGAACCGCTTATAAATATATTATGGCACATGGGAATAAGTTCACTAGTTTTTTTAGAAGCCATTATGCCTCCAATCTGGGCTACAGAGAGTACATCCCCTTTTTCTATCAGTCCAGCCTTAATCATATCTATTGTTTCTTCCTTCATCCTTATCCTTCCATAGGCTACTGCAACCCTTTTAGTATCCTTCTTTTCTCCCACTTCCACCATATGGGCCCTGCCCTCTTCATTGAAATGAGTAAATTTCATTTTAACCTCCTATCTGGTACATTTTTTTGTATACATATTGGCCATCCTCTAAACGATGGGACTCTGGTTTCTTAGCTACCCCATCTACTATTATTTCCTCTATATCTTGTCCCTTCCTTAAGGCCTCTTTTAAGTCTATCTCCATATTGGAGTGTAAGCATAGTTTCAATTTTCCATCAGCCGTTAGTCTGACCCTGTTGCAATATTGGCAAAATTTACAGGATAAAGGATTTATTATTCCAACCCTTCCCTTAGCATTAGGCAGCCTGTAGTAGACTGCAGGTGAAGAGGGATCCTCCCTTTCCACTTCCACCAAATCTGGTACCTTTTCCAATACTATCTCATTGGATATAAAGCATTCCGGTCCCATTTTAATGGATTCCCCTATAGGCATCAATTCAATAAACCTTACATCTATCTCCTCCTCTATGGTTAGCCTTACCAGATCCTCTATTTCATCATCATTAAATCCACCTACCAGGACCGTATTGATCTTAATAGGTGTAAGGCCTACTTCCTTGGCTGATTCAATTCCCTCCAATACATCCTTTAATCTGCCTCCCCTGGTTATATAGGAGTACTTGTCCTCATCTAAGGTGTCCAGGCTTATATTTACCCTGTTAAGGCCTGCCAATTTTAAATCCCTAGCATATTTTTTCAACAAGACACCATTGGTAGTAATAGCAAAATCCCTTATTCCATCTAACCTACCAATTTTTTGGACTATATCTATTATTCCCCTTCTAACCAGAGGCTCTCCTCCAGTAAGACGTACCTTATTTACTCCCAAGTTTACAAATACCCTTGCTATCTCCCCTATTTCCTCTACCGATAAAATATCTTCATGCCTTACCTTAGGAATACCCTCATCAGGCATACAGTATCTGCACCTTAAATTACATAGATCCGTAACGGATATGCGAATATAAGTAATTTCTCTTCCAAAGGAGTCTTTCACCTTATCACCTCTTTAGTTTGGCTCTTATTTTAATTATATCACATAAAAAGCTGTTCCAAAATGATTTTCCATTTTGGAACAGCTTTTGTATTAAATGTGTATAGGCCTATCTATAGCCCCAAGGGCTGCCTCCATCACTATTTCCGATAGGGTGGGGTGGGGGTGTATGGCTTTTGCTATATCATATACTGTCGACTCCAATTGCATGGCTGCCACCCCCTCGGAAATCATATCTGTAGCATGGCTAGCCATAATATGAACTCCTAATATTTCACCGTACCTTTTGTCGGAAATTATCTTTACAAATCCTACCCCCTCTCCCTCTGCCAAAGCCTTTCCATTGGCTGCCAAGGGGAACTTGCTAACTGCTACATCATAGCTCTTATTCCTTGCCTCTTCCTCTGTCAGCCCAACAGATGCCAGTTCAGGGAAGGTGTAAACACATTGTGGGACTATATTATAGTTTATGGTGCTATCTATACCCATTATATTTTCTGCGGCTACTATTCCCTCGGCAGAGGCAACATGGGCTAAGGGAAATTTACCATTGATGTCTCCAATAGCATATACTCCCTTTATGCTGGTTTCCATTTTTTCATTGGTCTTTATAAAACCCTTAGAATCTAACTCCAAATCCAAATTTTCAATTCCATTAAGTCTAGGCTTTAACCCCAGGGATATAAGGTATTTGTCTCCAGTAAATAGCCTCTCTTCTCCCTCATGCTCTATAAGAACCCCTTCTTGGTTTATGGATTTTAGCCTAGTATGGGTTACAATATTTACCCCATCCCTAATTAATTGTTGCTGAAGGGTTAGGGCCATCTCCTCTTCCATACTGGATAGGATCCGCCTAGACCTTTGGATTAGGGTTACATGGGAACCTAGGGCATTAAATAGGGTTGCAAATTCTACAGCTATAACTCCACCGCCTATTATTATCAGTTCCTTAGGGATTTCCTCTAATTGCAGTGCCCCTTTGCTATTTATAACTTTTCCAGATTCTAGGGCTTCCTTTAATCCCTCAATCTCAGGGAAATTCTCCTTTGCCCCTGTGGCTATAATTAGATTTTTCCCTGTTATTATTTCTCCATTAACCTGAACCCTATTTTTATCTATAAGCCTGCCCATACCTTGATAAAGGTCTATATTGTTTTTGTTAAAAAGGCCATGGATTCCTGTAACTAGCCTATTTACAACCCTATCCTTCCTCTTTAACAATAGGCTCCAGTCTATCTTAACCTTTGAATCATCTATCCCAACTATTCCAAATTCTTTGGCCCTCAGCATATCCTTATATAGTTTAGCAGTCCTTAAAAGGGTTTTGGTAGGAATGCAGCCCCAGTTAAGGCATACTCCTCCCAATCTTTCCTTTTCAACTACTGCCACCTTACCCCCTAGCTGGGCTGCCTTTATGGCAGCCACATAGCCTCCAGGGCCTCCCCCTATTATTACTACATCATATTTCATATTATCACCTTCTCCTTCTATGACCTTAATAAAAGCATTTCCGGATCCTCTAGAAGTTGCCTTAATTTATTCAAGAATCTTGCTCCACTAGCCCCATCTATTATCCTATGGTCATAGGATAGGGATAAGGGTAATACTCTTGCAATCACTATTTCATCATCCTTTACAATAGGCTTTTTAACTATACGGCCTACCCCTAATATGGCGGATTCAGGATAATTGATAATTGGGATCCCAAAATGGCCTCCTATGGAGCCATAATTGGTTATGCTAAAGGTGCTGCCCCTTAGTTCATGGAGTTCTATTTTATTTTCTTTAGCCCTGCTGCTTAAATCCTCTATTTCCTTAGCTATTTCAATTATGCTCTTCTTGTCAGCATCCTTTAATACTGGCACCATCAAGCCCCTATCGGTATCGGTAGCAATTCCTATATGGTAGTAATGCTTAAGCATCAGCTCTTCCCTTTCCTCATCTAAGGAAGAGTTAAACTCTGGTAACTGTTTTAATACTCTAACAACAGCCTTAACAATAAAGGGTAGGAAGGTGAGATGGATATTTTCTTCTTTTAGCTTTTCCTTATATTTCTTTCTAAACTCATATAGCTTAGTTATATCTATTTCATCCATGGCAGTAGTATGAGGGATTGTAAATCTGGATATCTTCATCTGTTCTGCTATGGTCTTTCTAATTCTTGTTAGTGGAATCCTTTCTATTCTTTCTTCC
>JAAYEM010000065.1 GCA_012728725.1 Tissierellia bacterium
AAATAAGTTAGACTTTGTCTAACTTATTTTTTGTTCTTAACTATATTATTGAAATTTAACATGGATAAAGGTGATAGGCGAATATTGGTTATACCTTCCTGCATACATACTCCCATCTTAGGATGGTATAAGGGGATGCAAGGTGCATCTTCATGTATTATACTTTGGATTTGTTTGTATAATTCTATCCTTTTCATTGGGTTAGCAGTATATTTGGCCTTTTCCAATATTTCTACTACCCTTCTATTGTTATACCCAGTAAAGTTAGAATAGCTATCGGGCAGGAATAGGGGCTCAATAAAGGTAGATGGGTCTTGAGTATCAGCATACCAGCCAAACATAAATATATCATATCCTTCATATATGTCTGATGAATTGTAAAAGTCCCTATTGCTAATAGGATGGTATTTACATCTAATTCCTATAGCCTTTAGATCTTCTTCTATATACTTTAATCCGGCATCAGGAGTTTCCATTGTCAAAATATTTATTGGTTGACTAAAATCAATATTTTCTTTCTTTAGCATGTATTTTGCTTTTTCTGGATCATATTCATAGCCTACAATGTGATCACTAGGTATAATACCTGAAGGAATCATACATTTAGCTTCCGTGGCCAAACCACCTAATAATTCTTCAACTATCCTTTTCTTATTTATAGCATGATTAAGGGCTTTCCTTACATTTAACTGGGTATATTGGGAATATGTATTTTTCAGTTTAAACCCTATATAATGGGTGGCCAATATCTCTCTAGAGTAAAAACTATCATAATAATGGGTATCTTTTATCTCATCCAATTCCTTTTTATTCTTTATTAAATATAGATCGTATTTACCCCTTTTAAAATTATCTAGGGCATTTTTAGAATCACTACAGTCTATCTCTAAATAATCGCAATAAGGCCTTCCACCAATATAATTATCGAAAGCTTTCAATATATAATTGTCACCTTCAATGCTTTCAATCATATAGGGACCACAGCCTATAATATTGCCCTTTTTCCCTTCTTCACTATCTATTATGGCACAATAGCTTTCAGATATGGCTAATAGGAATCCATTGAAAGGAATTGAAAGTTTAATAGCTATTTTATGATCATCAATAACCTTGATGCCCCTTACTTCTTCCGCCCTACCTTCCATATAATCTATTGCACCATCGATATACTTTATAAGCCAGGAATTAGGAGAATTTAGTTTAGGAGACAGCAATCTTTCTAGGGAGTATTTTACATCGTAGCCTTTAACCTTTTTTCCATTGTGGAAGGTTGCATCTTTTCTTAAATTAAATATCCAAGTAAGATTGTCATCTTCCACATACCAACTTTTAGCAAGGCAGGGCAATACATCCCCACTATCATTTTTTGTTAATAATCCTGTAAATATATTGGATAGGATACGAGTATGGTCTACATTATAGGTTATAGCGGGGTCAAAGGATTCTATTGGAGTTGAAAGGGGGAATTTAATACTGATAGCTTCTTCCTCTGATTCAACAGTTTCATTTAACAGATCCTCTGTTATTGTGGTAAGTAGTTGAGCTACCTGAGATAAGGTGACTAGTGCTGATTTAACAAACTCTGTATTCATAAGTGCATTTTCCACCATGGACATAGCTTTTTCAGAGCTTTGGGACATTTCATCTGCAGATATAACAATAGATTCTAAATTATCAGTTTGAACCGATATGGCTTGGTTAATTTCCCCTATATTTTTTAACATGTTATTGATAGCTTGTTCAATCCTTTGGAAAGAATATTTAGTTTTATCGGTAATATTAGTTCCCTCAATTATTTTTTCATTGCTCCTATTTATTGCATCAATGGTATTATTTACACTATTATTCATATTGTTTACTAATACTGAAATATCATCAGCGGATTTTGCACACCTATCTGCCAGTTTTTTTACTTCAGAAGCTACTACTGCAAAGCCTCTACCAGCTTCCCCTGCCCTAGCTGCTTCTATTGAAGCATTTAATGATAATAGATTGGTTTGTTTTGCAATATCCTTAATAATATTTAAAATACTGTTAATCTGTAAGGAATTAGATTTTAATTCATCAATTTCTTTCATAACTATACTAATGGATTCCTCAATATCCTTCATGGAGTTTATTGTATTATTTACAGCATCATTTCCTTCTTCTATAACAGTTAAAGTGTTTTCAGCCGTTTCAAAAGAAGATTGGGAACTGGCATTTAATTCTTGGGCCATGGCAGAATAACTTTCTATTTCATCTACCACATGGCTTATGGAATCCATTTGCTCTTCCACTCTTTTAGCTATATTTTCAATAATACCTATTAAACTTTCCGTTTGATAATTTGTTTCTTGAATCTTAATATTTAACCTGCCAAGGATATTTTTTTCATTTTTCTTTAGCAAAGCCATATTAGAATCTTCCTCGTTTATACCTTGTTTTAACTCATGTTTGGGAGAAACCGGGTTTTTATCCTTTTTTATTATTCTGAACATATGAGGCCTCCTTCAATTAATGTTATATATCCTGTCACTTACCATTATTAAGCTACATTATACCATAAATTGTCGGATATTGACTAGGAATGGGGTCTTAAACAAAAAATGGTCCAAAAGTTGGTGTTTGATTTAGTATTAATTACAATAATTATAAAGACGATACCTATTTCAGATATCGTCTTTTAAAATGTATTCTATTTAGCAGGTTCAGTTTTGGCAAGTAAAAAGCTTAAATACCTAAATAATACATAGAGGACAATTGAAACTGCTATTAACTCTTCAAATTTTACAATGTATTTTAATATGGCTATTGGTTTACCTATATTGGCTAGGAAGCCATTGGTTAATTTTAAGGCAACTCCACTAATGACCAAGGGGAAGGTAAAAGCCGAGTAGCTTGGATAAAATTTTAGTTTTAGCAAACTAGGCAACTGTAGTAATATACATAAATAAGTAAACTGGGATAGTAGCAGCAGTAGCCAGACTATAAACATATTTTTGTTCTGGAAGGAATTCATATAGCCTGCTAAGCAAAGGCTGGCTGGGGCTGAAAATATTACAATAGTTGGCAAGGCTGGCTCTGGTATCCCTTTTACTTTTATCACCCTATAGAGGATTAGTGGCAATAATATTAAGTAGGCTATAAAAGCAAACCAAAATAGAAATTTACCTATAGCTACCATATTAAAGGCAGGCCCAGAAATACTTGCTACAGCAATTCCAACGTATACTATAAACCAGGATGGAAAAACCTGATTTATATTAAAGTTAAGGACATATTTTATTGTAAAATATATAATAAGAATACAATGAAGGGCTAATCCTAAAATCCAGATTAAATATGCAAAGGTTGGAACTAGTGGTTTAATATAAGTGGCAAGAAGCATAATTCCCATGGACAGGGTTGGGAATACACTGGCCACAACTGGATTATTTAAGCTTTCAGCTACCCCCTTGGGATATTTAATTATTTTTATTAATACCAATAATAATATAATTCCAGATATAATACCAAAAATATTCCTATAGATATCACCATAGGATAATACAAGATTCCCCGCAGCTGCCAAAGCCAACATCAATCCTACAATAGGAATTGGTAATTGTTTTATAATTCCATTCATCCCCATCTCTCCATTTCTTATGATTTTAACGATAAATTTCTATTGATAGATTAACATTAAAGATTAAACAAGACCAATAGAAATTATCTATAGTTAAAATTTATCATTATAAAAAATTTATAACCTAGCCAATCAGGCTAGGTCTTTAGGTATTTCTATATAGAAGGATACCCCTTTTTTCTCATTTGAAGCCCATATTTTAGCATTATGCAAAGTTACAATCCTTTGAACAATGGTCAATCCAAGGCCAAATTCACCCTTGTATCCCTTTTTAAACTCACTAAAGAGTGAATTTAAAATTTCCTCCTCCATGGGAGGGCCATCATTATAGAATTTTAGTATAAGCTTTTTATCTTCAGATCTTAGAGATATGGAAATTTGACTTTCTGCATAGCGGATCTGGTTATCCAGTAGATTCTCTATTACCACCCTCCACTGTTCCATATCCCCTTTAATATTTACAGGGGATAAATCCAGCTGCCAATCCAAATCCATCCTAGTCCATGATAATCTTTCCTCCACATCCTCAATCAATTTGTCCAATCTAAAGCTTTCCTTGGAGATTTCATGATTGGATAAATAGTCTAGTTTAGTCAAATATAATAGATTCCGTATCCTCTTTTCCAGCCTACCTGCTTCCTCATCTATTATCTGAATGGAACAGTCTAGGCTTCCCTTTGGATATATACCGTCCCTTATTGCCTGGGAGTAACTTCGAATAACCATAACGGGAGTCTTTAATTCATGGGATACATGCTGGAGGAAGGATTGCTGCAATTCCCTTTGATATATTAGCTGCTTTCTAAGCTTTTCAATGGACTCCCCTAGTTTTCCTATCTCATCTCCCCTATCCAATTCCACCCCTTCCTCCCATTCATGGTTGGCAAGTTTCTCTACCCTTTTTTCCAAACTGACCAAGGGTTTAGATAGGTATCTGGATAAGGCTATTGCGGGAATCCAACTGAGGATGAATATTATAGTCATTACAAAGGCCAGTCGCCTAAACAGGGTTTGGACCAGATCTTCCCTGTAAGAGTCCCATACATAGGAGACCAAATATATATCCTCAGCCCATAGGGTTTTTCCCTTGGTGATTACATAAAAAATTTTTTCATTTCCTACCATACCCTTGTATCTTTGGCTACTACTTTTTTGGCTTATTGCTTCATTTTTTACTTTATTTAAAAAATCAGAGGGGAGGGGAGAAGATAGTAATATTTGATTATCCCCATATACTATAAAATGATTGACGGTGCGAATATTTTCCAAGGTCTGCCGGGATTTTTCTGAACCATCCATTTCCAAAAACCTTCTCAAGGAATCCATATCGTAACGGTTAAACATCAAGCCTTGGGCAGATTCAATGGTGGCATATATTTCATTGGTAAAAAAATCCCTCAGGGTCATGGGAAGTATTATGGACAATAATATGGATATGAACAAGGTAATTCCAGCAAAGACCATCCAAATTTGCATGGATAAGGGTAAATTCTTCATGATACTATCATCCTATATCCATAACCATATATGGTTTCAATATTTAATTTGGGCATCTTCTTTCTAAGCCTTTTTACTAAATCATCTACTACCCGGTCTGTACCAAAGTAGTCGGGACCCCATACAGATTCAAGTATTTGCTCTCTAGAAAGGGCTAAATTTTGGTTTTTTACAAAATAGATTAATAGGTCAAATTCTTTAGAGGTTAAATTGATTGTTTCATTATTCAAATTGACCCTCCTGCCCCTTTCATCTATGGCATAGGGAGGAATATTTATGGTCTTAGCAGGGGAGCCATATACCCTTTCTAGGAGATTTTTTGTTCTAATTACCAATTCCCTGGGAAGAAAGGGTTTTGGTAAATAATCATCACTGCCCAACTCTAAACCTAAAACCCTGTCTATGTTCGCATCCCGTGCAGATATGAATATTACAGGCACTTGTGGAGTTTTTAATTTTATTTCCTTCAATAGTTGATAGCCATCTATGTCTGGAAGCATAATATCCAATATCCATAGGTGGGGAGGATCATTGATTGCCTTTCTTGCCTCCTCTCCAGTTAAAAAGGAGGTCAGCTCCCAATTTTCCTTTTCCAAATAGGAGGTCAAAATAAGGTTTAAATTTTTATCATCCTCAACTAGATAGATTTTATAACTCATCTATATCTTCTCCTTACGGTTAAGTGGGTATATATAAATTATAACAAAATCCTTACTAGCTTTCATTATTGCTGATAATGTCCTTTATTATAAGTTAGTGTAAAATAATTGTAGGAAAAAGTACAAAAAAGAATAGCCCCATATGTTATGATGGAAGTATGCTAAACAACAACATAACATAAGGGAGGCTATTCTTATGAATACAATTATACACCAAATTATTGAAAAAATCAC
>JAAYEM010000066.1 GCA_012728725.1 Tissierellia bacterium
GCCAGCGTTCGTCCTGAGCCAGGATCAAACTCTCATTAAAAAAGTTTGCTAGCTCTTTTTACCTACTCAAAGTACTTCACACTGTTTAGTTGTCTAGGTTCAGTGTCGATTTTTGCAACCGACTTTTATACTATAACAAATATCAATTCTTTTGTCAATAGTTTTTTTATTTTTTTAATTGGCCATTTCAAGGCCTCCTGTTAATGCCTCATGTAATGGCTACTTTAATATACCAGGTTTTTTATCCTTTGTCAATAGCTTTTTCATTAAATATTATTTTCTTTTATTATAAGCCATATTTTCCTTTTTATTTATGTCTGATAAAATAGTATATACTATAATATAAGAAAGGGTGATTATATTTTGGATTTAAGACAACTTGAAACCTTTGTACATGTAGCCAACCTTAAGAGTTTTTCCCTGGCTGCTGAAAAACTATTTATTACCCAACCTACGGTGACTAACCATATTCAAAATTTAGAAAAAGAGTTAGACACAATACTAATCAATCGCTCTGGTAGAAATATATCTCTAACTGAGGCAGGTAGGCTACTTTATAAATATGCTATTAATATATTAAATTCCTGTGAAATGGCAAAGTTCGATTTGGCAGCATTTAAAGGTCAGATTCAGGGACACCTACATATCTATTCTAGTTCAGTACCTGGCAAATATATATTACCTAAAATTATATATAAATTTTCTAATAAATACCCTGATGTTACCTTTAGTTTTGCTGATAGCGATTCTAAAAATGTTGTTGATAGTATTTTGGAAGGGGATACGGATTTTGGGGTTGTAGGTAGTAAATATCCTTCTAATAGGTTAAATTATATTGAGCTTATGGAAGATAAATTATTAGTTATTACACCCAATAATTCTACATTTCCAAAGCCTAATTATTCTTACCTAACAATAGATGAGATTATTAATCAAAAAATTATCTTTAGAGAAGAAGGTTCTGGCACTAGGGATATTGTAGTTAATCAATTAGAAGAAAACAATATTAGTATAGATGATTTAAATATAGTTGCATATATTGATGATACGGAAGTGATTAAGGAGTTAGTTTCTCTTGGTATCGGCATAAGCTTTATATCCGAAAGAGCAGCCATAGATGATATAAAACATGAAAAGTATAAGGTATTTAATGTAGAAGGAATTAATTTTTCTCGCAAATTCTATTTCGTTTACCACAATAAAAGGCAGCTTTCACCACTAAACGAAACTTTCAAAACCTTTGTTTTAGACTATATTAAAGAAACGTCCATTTGAATTAACTCACCTAAAGCTTCGTTGAAGTATGCTTATACGTAAAAGAAACCAAAGAGCAGAACTCTTGGTTTCTTTTATATTTTCTTAATATTATTTTTGAAAGCAAAGATTGCAGCCTGTATCCTATCATTTACTTCAATTTTCTTGAATATATTTGATACATGATTTTTTACTGTCTTCTCACTTATAAAAAGCTTGTCTGCTATATCCTTATTATTAAGCCCTTCAGCAATCAAGGTTAGTACTTCGTATTCCCTTTTGGTCAACATTTCAATTTTTCTCAAATCCTCATTATATTCTTTATCAGACTTGCTTATATCTTCCACCAATACTGAAGCAATACTTGGTTGTATATAAGTTCTTCCATTATTCACATCCCTAATAGCACTTATAAGGGTATCTGCATCTGAATCCTTCAGCACATAACCGTTTGCACCTATCTTCATGGTTTCAATTAGATACTCCCTATCCTCATGAATAGTTAGCATTATTATTTTGGAACCAACTCCTAAATCCTTCAATCTCCTCAACACATCTATACCATTCATTTTGGGCATGTTTATATCCAGTAAAATAACATCTGGATCATATTTTAAAGCCATATCTATAGCTTCTTGTCCATTTCCTGCCTGAACTACTACTCGTATATCGTCTTCTAGTTCCAATAACTGTTTAATCCCCTCTCTAATTAATACATGGTCATCAGCTAACATTACTGAAATATTTTTTTTACTCATTTAAATCGTCCTCCTCGGGTAGCTTTATATATACGTATATCCTTGTGCCTTTGCCTGGCGCTGATTTTATTTGCAGATTTCCTTCTAGTAATTCTACCCTTTCCCTCATATTTATCAAACCAAATCCCCCAGTTGTCGTACCTCCAATTTTATTTATTTCTTCCACATTGAATCCTTTCCCATTATCTATAATGGATAGGTTTAGCTTTGTAAGAGAATATTCAACTATAATCTTTACATCAGTTGCTTGGGAATGTTTTTGAATATTATTCAAAGCCTCTTGCACTATTCTAAATACAGCAATTTCTATTGCAGAATTTAAACTGATCACATTTCCGATTACTTCTAGTTCTACATTGATTCCCGTATTCTCCTTAAAATTATATATATATCTTTCTAAAGTTGGAACCAGTCCTAAATCATCTAGGGACATGGGCCTTAGATCATATATGGTCTTTCTAATATCCCCCAGTGTATTCCTAACTATTCTTTTTAAATCCTGCAATTCTTTCTTAGACCTTTCCTTATCAATATCCATTAGCCTTTCACATATTTCAGTTTTTACTAAAATATTTGCCATGGATTGGGCTGGTCCATCATGGATATCCCTAGCCAAGCGCTGTCTTTCTTCCTCCTGGGCTTCTATTATTTTTATCCCTAAAACTTGACGCTTATTTAAATGATCTACAGTAAACAATATTTCATCCAAATTACCCTTTAAATACTCACTGGCTACACTAACAGACTTACCAACCTTTTCAGCCTTTTTATAAACGTCTATAGCAGATATTAGCCTAAGTTCCTGTTCCCTCCGCCTCTCCAATAGGTTTTTTTCTTCTTCCCTCTTTAAAAGCAGTTTTATTCTAAGTTGATTAGCCCTATCATAAGCCCTTTTCAAATCATCCTCAGTATATATATTAAAATTTTTACTCACATTGGATAGATAGGCCCTGCTTTTCTTTTCTTCCTTTTCCAATAGGTCTACTTCCTGTATTACCTTTTCAACCTTCTTCCTTATTTGATCTAATTCCTCTTGGATCCTTTTTACATCCTGCCTTGCATGTTCTACAATTTCTATAATTTCCATTTTACTATTTTCTATAGAACAAATGGTTTCTTTCAGAATTTTATTTATACGACCTACCTTGGTAGAAGATTCATCCACAGCATCCACCTCTATTACAAAATTTCTATTGTTTCCATTTCGTCCTTTTCTTCATCTGTTAGTATCTTTTCTAAATCTAGCAATATTAGTAGTCTGCTATCATCAACCTTTCCAACCCCTATCATATATCTCCTATCAATTTCTGAGATTACATCAGGAGTTGGATCTATTTTACTTTCATCTAATCTCAATGTCTGGGAAGCTTCATCTACTACAAAACCTATTTCTTTCTCATCTAAATTTATAACTATTATCCTTGTGTCCTTTGTAGCTTCAGCAGACCCTAGTTTAAACCTTTTCCTCAAACTAATTATAGGGATTACACTACCTCTATAGTTAATCACTCCCTCTACAAAATCTGGAGCATTAGGAACATGTACAGACTCTTGGTAGGGGATTATCTCCTTCACATTCATAATGTCAATTCCGTATTCCTCTCTGCCTAGTTTAAATACTACATACAGATTTTCAGCCATAATCTAACCTCCTTTTATCTCATACATAATACTATTCTACAAAATTTGGGCATATCCTTCTTTATTTTTGTCTAATTTTAGATGGAAGCCTTAATTTTTGCATTAACCTTTCTTTCCAAGTCCCTTCCTATGGGATAATCTATTCTTTTAATACTTCTAATGTATCGATGGATATCGCCATCAAAGCTAATCTTTCTATTAAATAAAATGGACTCCAGGGACTCCCTGGCCTGGTTTATTATAAAATTTTGGCTTTTATCCACGCCATATTCTATATAGTCCACTATTATTAAGCTCAAAGCCTCAACAACCTTGTCCACATCAAAGTTTTTAATTGCCAAATCATTATAATCTATATCCTGGCCAACATAGTACTGGCCACTTTTTGTTGCATTTTCTAGCATCTGTTTTGTATATCCAATTATGCATTGGTCTTCACAACATTTGCCACATCTTCCTTCTCCTAGGCAAATATCCTCTATTGCTTCATTTAATTCCTTTGCCTGTTTATATAGTATGTCTGCCACTTCTTTCATAGGAGTTATGGACTTGCTTTTCCTTTTAATAATTAATCTACCCATAAGTAACAAATAGACTGATAAAATTATTATGAAATATAGCCTAATATTGTTTATACTTAGTAACCCTTTAGGTACCCATTCATATAGTTTTAATGTCCCAAAAAATAGGAATACCATAGAGGAAATGGTTTTAATCAATAGATCTGGTACTTTTTTACCTATTTTACTACCTACATAAATTCCCAATCCACTAGTTCCTAGCATACCTAAGGTAGTCCCCAGTAAAATAAAGAAAGGATAATTGCCTTCTGCTGATAAGGTCATGGCGGTGAGCTGGGTTTTATCTCCTAGCTCCCCAATAAAAAATGCTAATGCCACAGTCAATATAGGGCTGAAAGCTTTTCTACTCCCCTTTTCATCCAATTCCTCTTCCCTTAATGCCAATAGTCCGAAAATAACGAACATAATACCTGCAACTATCTGGATTAGATTAATGGGTATTAATTTAGATATGTATCTCCCTAATACTATGGCAAGTCCATGATTTAAAAAAACTCCCATAAATACACCAGCTAACACTTCCTGTACCTTATATTGGGTTGCAAAGGTCATGGCTATAATCTGGGTTTTATCACCTAATTCTGCTGCAAAAATTAATAAAAAGGCTCTTATTAATTCAGAAATCATGTTTTTTCCCCTTATCATTTATTTTTCTATAAAAAGACTTTTAGTCTAATAGCTAGCTATTAAACTAAAAGTCTTTCCTCCTGTATTTCCATTAATATAATTTTACAGTATATTATTATGCTTTTCAAATGCTATTTTCCCTGCCTTAATAACTTTATCCGTATGATTAATACCAAAATGGTATATTATATAATCCAAATTGGGAGCATCGAATATGACCAAGTCAGCTTTTTTGCCAACTTCTATACTGCCTATTTCATCTTCCAGCTTTAATGCAGCTGCTCCATTAATGGTTACAGCTGTTATTACCTCTTCAGGGGTTAACTTCATGATTATAGAGGCAAGGCTCATGACCAACTGAATATTCTCAGTAGGACAGCTACCTGGATTATAATCTGTAGCCAGGGCTACAGCTACCCCCTCCTCAATCATCCTTCTAGCCCTAGCAAATTTTCCAGTTTGCAAATTAAAAGATGTGGCAGGTAATAGGGTTGCTATTACTCCCCTTTCAGCCATCATCCTTATTCCCCTGTCGCTGGCTGCAACTAGGTGTTCTGCTGAAATACAACCTATCTCTGCCGCCATCTCTGCACCACCTAATGGTTCTATTTCATCTGCATGAACTTTTGGAAGGAGTCCATGTTCCATACCTGCCAATAGTATATCCCTAGTCTCATCAATTGTAAAAACACCCTTCTCACAGAAAACATCATTAAATTGGGCTAATCTTTTTTTGGCAACATAGGGTATCATCTCATCTATTATTAGATCCATAAATGCCCTTGGATTATCCTTATACTTGGGCGGTATGGCATGGGCAGCCATAAAAGTGGATACCACATCTACAGGATGGTCTTCATTTAACTTTTTGGCAACTTCCATTTGTTTTATTTCCGTATCGAAATCATCTAACCCATAGCCACTTTTAGCTTCTACGGTAGTAATCCCAAAGCTTAGCATTATATCTAAACTCTTTTTAGCCTTTTCATATAGTTCATTAAAACTTGCCCTCCTAGTTTCCTTTACAGTGTTATGTATTCCTCCTCCAGCTTCTAATATTTCTAGATATGTGGCCCCCTTCAATTTCATTGCCAATTCATGTTCCCTTGATCCTCCATGGACTAAATGGGTATGGGAATCTACTAGACCTGGTGTAAGGGTTTTTCCCTTACCATCTATTATTATAGTTTCTTCATGCCTTTCAATATCTTCTGGCAATTCCCCTTTCCCAACATATACAATTCTATCTCCCCTTGTGGCCACTATTCCATTTTTTATAAGGCCAATATCCTCCATCTCTTCCTTTACCCTCGGTCTATTGGGTCCCTTTAAGGTTATCAAATTATCTATATTCTTTATAATTAAATCTGCCTTCATGTGGATCACCTACTCAAATATCCTTTTCTCTAGAATTTGACCAATGTCAAAGTTTTCCAACCTCAAATAATAGTCTGCCACATCTATAAGGGCATCCATAGGAACTAGCCCAATAATTTCACTTCCAATGACATTTACTCCATACCTATTAGCTTCCCTTTCTATAGTATCAAATACTCTAAAGAGGGGAGTCTTTTTATAGTCCACCATATTCATTGAAACCTGCACTATATTCCTCTCCTTTATCTCTAGTCCTATTGCTTTGCAGTAGGTAAAGCCTCCAGTCCTAGCCCTTACAGCATTGGCAATCTTCTTCGCAATTTCAATATTATCCGTTCCTAAATTCACATTAAAGGCAATTAATGGCATTCTAGCCCCTACAGCCGTTACCCCTGCCCTTTCATTTAGAATATCAGGACCATAATCAGGCTTCCATTCCTCTTTTTGTAGCTTCTCCTTCATCCCCTCATACTGTCCCCTTCTTACATCTGCTAGATTCTCCCTATTTGGGGATGTAGCAGATTTTTCATACAGGAATACTGGTATATTTAACTCTTCCCCTATTCTTTTAGCCAGGTCTTTAGAATAGTCTATACACTCTTCCAGGCTTACATCTGATATGGGTATTAAAGGTATTACATCCGTTGCCCCCATCCTAGGATGGCCGCCAGTATGGGTCCTCATATCTATCAGTTGAGAAGCAGCCTTAGCAGCATTGAAGGCTGCCTCTATAACCCCTTCCGGTTCTCCTACAAAGGTTACTACACTTCTGTTGTGATCCTTATCCATTGAATAATCTAGTAGTTTTACTTTATCTACCCTTCTTATCTCATCCACTATCTTTTCTACTATTTCCCTATTTCTCCCCTCACTAAAATTTGGTACACATTGGATTAATCTAGCCATAGGTAACCCCCCACTTATTATTTTTCATATCTTTCATTTACTAATTTTTTTATCAGATCCTCATCTGGTAAATATGGAATTGTTATATGGTCTGTATCCTTAAATTGATTATTGTATTCTATTGCAGTTTCTATTGAATTTTCATTTCTAGCCCAGGACCTTCTAGCAACTCCCACCATTACATCCCAGGGTATGGCAGTTTTTATTATCTCATCAACCCTCTCACTTCCATCTAATACCAATCCAAATCCACCGTTTATAGATTTGCCTATGCCTACTCCTCCCCCATTATGAAGGGCTACTAAACTCATCCCTCTGGCTGCATTGCCAGCAAAACAATGGGTTGCCATATCTGCCATTATCTTGCTTCCATCGTATATATTTGCCGTTTCCCTAAATGGGGAATCGGTTCCTCCAGCATCGTGGTGATCCCTTCCCAGCATAACTGGGCCAATTTCACCCTTTCTCACCATTTCATTAAATTTAAGGGCAATTTTCATCCTGCCCAATGCATCTTGATAAAGGATTCTTGCCTGGGTCCCCACCACTAGATTGTTCTTTTCTGCATCCCTTATCCAGATCCAGTTGTCCCTGTCCTGGAATCTCCTATTTGGATCAATGCATTCCATGGCAGCTTTGTCGGTCTTTATTAAGTCTTCTTTTTTTCCACTCAGGCATACCCATCTAAAGGGTCCATAACCATAATCAAACAACATGGGCCCCATAATATCTTCCACATAGGATGGGAATATGAATCCTTCCCTTTCATCTACTCCATTTTTTGCAATTTCCTTTACTCCTGCATCGAATACCGCCTTCATAAAGCTATTACCATAATCGAAAAAGTAGCATCCCCTTTTAACTAATTCATATATGAGTTCAAAGTGATATTTCAAGGATTTGTTAACTAACTTTTTGAACTCTTCCTTATTTGTATTTAACATTTCAGTCCTTTCTTCAAAGGTAAGGCCTTGGGGACAATAGCCTCCATCATAGGGAGCATGGCAAGATGTTTGATCCGACAACAAATCTATTTCTATATTGCTTTTTACGGCATATTCCAATAAATCCACTATATTGCCATAATATGCTATGGCTTTAGGCTCCTTCCTTAATTGATATTCTTTGGCTATTTTGAATGCTTCCTCTAAATTATCTACACAGATATCTATCCAGCCCTGATCCAGCCTTGTCTTAATTCTGGAATAATCCACCTCAGCTATTATGGCAACCCCCTTGGCTATCTTGGTTGCCTTTCCTTGAGCCCCACTCATACCTCCTAATCCTGAACTTACAAATAGATGGCCCCTTAAGTCTTCTTTTATTCCCAACTCTTTTCTTCCTGCATTTAATATGGTATTGTAGGTTCCGTGGACTATACCTTGGGGTCCAATATACATCCAGCCACCAGCTGTCATCTGGCCATAATTGGCCACTCCCATGGCTTGAGCTTTGTTCCAGTGTTCCTGGTCATCAAACATTCCTACCATAAGAGCGTTTGTAATAATAACCCTAGGACTATTGGGGCTGGAACTAAATAGCCCAAGAGGATGGCCTGATGCAACCACCAGGGTTTGCTCCTGGGTAAGTTCCTCTAGATATCTCTTTATCAGCCTATACTGCATCCAATTTTGGCATACCTGTCCTGTTTCACCATAGGTAACCAATTCATAGGGATATAGAGCCACTTCAAAATCTAGATTATTGTCTATCATAACCTGGAATGCCTTTCCCTCAATGCATTTTCCTTTGTATTCATTAATGGGTTTTCCATAGATTCTTCCTTCAGGCCTAAATCTGTATCCATAGATCCTACCATAGGTGAATAGTTCATCTAAAAACTCGGGAGCTAATTTTTCATGTAATTCTTCTGGAATATACC
This sequence comes from Tissierellia bacterium, assembly GCA_012728725.1. Classification (GTDB taxonomy): domain Bacteria; phylum Bacillota; class Clostridia; order Tissierellales; family Tepidimicrobiaceae; genus JAAYEM01. The sequence continues at coordinate 9,027 of JAAYEM010000066.1, forward strand.
TTAAAGCGTTTTTTAGAGCAATTTCAGTTTCTTTTTTGGATAAATTGAATTCCCTTTTAGGGGCCCTCCTAATACCTTCTACAAATTTAGGCATAGGGGGCAATTCATTGTCCAGCTTAATGGTCATTGCCTTGCCTATTTCATAATTATTTACCATAAAACCCCTCCCTCATAATAATTGTCCTAATTCCGCCTCAATACTTTCAATTATCCGGTTTGATTTAAGTATCTCCTCAGACTTACTGATCTCTAAATGCATTATTCTATCTTCCCAAATAGGAGATAAGCTCTCCCTAAATATGCTATAAGCTATTTCTGTGCCCCTTCCAAGTTTTTTCTTGCCCCTTAAATCGATGGCTTGGCAGGCTGCTAACAATTCCATAGCCAATACCTTCCTAGTATTATTGAATATTTCCCTGGCCTTCCTAGCTGCTATGGTGCCCATGGATACATGATCTTCTTGGTTGGCAGAAGAAGGGATGGAATCTACACTGGCAGGGTGGGCCAGTACTTTGTTCTCCGATACTAATGAAGCTGCTGAATATTGGACTATCATAAATCCAGAGTTTAATCCAGCCTCCCTGGTTAAAAATGCCGGAAGATTGCTTAGCTGGGGATTTACAAGCCTTTCCAATCTCCTTTCAGATATGTTGGCTAGTTCACTTAGGGCCATGCCTAAAAAGTCAAAGCTTAGGGCCATTGGCTGACCGTGAAAATTGCCTCCAGAGATTATGGATTCAGACTCGCTAAATATCAAGGGATTATCTGTAGCAGAATTGATTTCAATATCTACCTTTTCCTTTGCATACCTTATTGCATCCTTACTGCTGCCATGGACTTGAGGGATACATCTTAATGAGTAAGCATCCTGCACCCTAATTTCCCCTTGTCGTGAAATCATTTCACTACCCTCTAACAGTTTCAGCAAATTTTTTGCCGTATCTATTTGACCTTGATGGGGCCTTGCCTTATGGATCCTTTCATCGAAGGCGTCTACTATACCATTTAAGGCTTCAACGGTTAAGGCAGCTATAACATCTGCCATCTTGGATAAAAGTAAGCTATCATATACCACTAAAGCACCAATTGAAGTCATCACCTGGGTACCATTAATTAGAGCCAGCCCTTCTTTAGAAGTCAGTTCAACAATTGGTATTCCCGCCCTATCCATAGCCTCTTTCCCCGGCAGTAGTTCCCCTTCAAAATAAGCCTCTCCCTCTCCAAGCATGACCAATACCATATGGGATAGGGGGGCCAGATCACCACTGGCTCCAAGGGAGCCCTTTTCAGGAATAACTGGATAAACCCCTTTGTTTAACATATCTATTAATGTATTTATAGTAGATAATCTAACCCCAGAATATCCCTTTGCCAGTGCATTAATCCTAAGTAGGATTATTCCCCTCACTATTTCCTCATCCAATTCTTCCCCTAGGCCACAGGCATGGCTCATTATCAAGTTTCTTTGCAAAGCCTTAGTCTCTTCCTTATTGATTGTTATGTCACTAAACTTTCCAAATCCTGTGGTTATACCATAGACCACCTTCCCCTCCCTAACCAAATCATCCACAATAGCCCTTGATCTTTCTATCCTTTCTATTGCATCCTCTGTCAGTCCAACCTTATAGCCCTTCCTTACTACATTGATAAATTGTTCTAAACTTAGACTGTTGCCATCTATTAATACCTTTTCCAATTCTCCTTCCTCCCTTAATTTGTTACACTACCTAATTAAAGTACAAAAAGGTCACAGACATCATCTGTGACCTTTTTCATAATTATTTCCTAGGGTACAAGAAATAATAGGGGTATATACCCTTTTTCTCCTAACCTCTTCACTTTTCATAAGGACTAGATTGTCTAGTAAAAAATCATAATTTAACTTCCCGTCCACTATTTCCTTCATCTGGTCAAAGGATAGGTTGGTTTTTACCCTCCTCCCTAAAGTAATATGGGGGGTAAAGCTTCTTTTTTCCATAGGAAAGCCAATCCTTTCCATTTCCAGCTCTATTTTATTATATATATTGTTTAACTTTTCTATTTCCCCTTTTAACCCAATCCAAATTACCCTATATTCATTATTTGTCCTGTTAAAATATCCTAGTCTGTCCAGACTCAGAGCTATAGGTGAGCTATTTAAAGCCACATCTTGTAAAATTCCATCAATTTGATGGATTTTTTCCTCTTCAATATTGCCTAAAAACTTCAAGGTCAAATGGAAGTTAGGTAAAGCTACCCAACTCCCTTTAATGGAATTGTCTTTTATAGCCCCTTGAATGGCAAATAAGTTTTCCTTCAAATTCATATCAAAATCTAAGCCAATAAAAACCCTCATAAGATCACCATTATCAATTTAAATTACCTTATAGTAATTGTCTGAATTTTCTCAATGAAATTATATCATATCTATAGGCCAAAATATATATTTAATCCATAATTTATTGAATAGTAATAGTTTATATCATAGAAGCAAATATATCACACAAGGATTTAGCTAGATTATAAGAATTATAATCAAATTCCTTCTCCTTAATTGGTACCCCTATATAGACTACTCCTTTAAGGATACCATCCCTTATTAAGGGAATCACTATTACCGATTCCCAATTGGGGGTGTTTAAAAGCAGCTCCCTTTCATTGACACTCTCCCAATCTATTAAAAATTCTCCCTTTTTATTCTTTATAACCTTGTCAACTATATCTGTATTTATATGGAATTCCTCTAGCCACTCTTTTGTCTTTCTAGATCTAGCATAGCTTTTTAAAATTTCCCCATTCTGGTCTATATGGATTAATATACATTTTTGAGCTTCCAATATTTCAATTACCCGGCCTAAAAATATGAATATTTTTTCCTCTTTGCTAATCTCCTTTTGAATTAGCTCTACTATATCTAGCATAGCTAGTATATTTCTTTCATCCTTATTAATATCCCCCGATAATATTCCTGCCAACCTATCCATCCTATTTAAAGTATCAGATAAATGGGTATCCCAAACTACTACATTGTTTCTACCACTTTCCTTTGCACAATACAGAGCCTGATCTGCTTTCTCTATTAATTCTTCCATGAATTGACTATGTTGAGGAAAGATGGATATACCAATACTTATGGTAATGGGGACCTCTATACTAGGAATCCTTATACTAGCTATATTTTCCCTAATCTTATCCCCTATCTTTTTTGCTTCCTCTTCCTGAACATTTTTGAGTATGACGACAAATTCTTCTCCTCCATACCTAGCAACCATATCAGTACTTCTTATATTAGACATAAGGGTTGAACCAATTCGGTTTAAAGCTTCATCCCCCTTCCTGTGTCCATACATATCGTTAATATTTTTGAACCTGTCTATATCTATCATTAATAGGGCAAATGAACTGTTGGTTTCTTTTGCTTCATTAAGGACATTATTGAATTCGTTTTCGAAATACTTCCTAGTGTAGGTACCCGTTAATTTATCAATTGAGGAAAGGGTTTTTAATTTATAATTGTCAATATTTATATATAATAATTGTACTAAGTTGTAGACTAAATTATGTCTTTCCCCATCAAACCTATTGAATATCCTATCAGATTCTAAATATATATATCCTTCATTCCTTACCCCAATAGGTTGGGATTTTCTCCTTTCCTCCTTTATATTAGCTTTACTGGCCCTAGATATAGCGATGGGTATACAAAGTAAGGCCCTAATATCCTTACCTAAAAACTCCCTATAAAGACCTATAATATTATTTCCTAATTTATTGTTAATCAATATCCCCTTTTCATATCTATTGGCTATAGATAATAGATTTACATTGGGAGTCCAATTTAAATCATCATTTAAACTAATCATTGGTATATACCTATTGCTCTCATTGTCAAATATCAATATATATCCCCTTTGGGCTAAAGTTTCTTTGGCTAAATACTTTAGTATAAGCTTTAAATTATATTCATAATCCTTGGTTAAGTTGGCCAGCAAATCTTCTATACCATATATATTTTTAAACTCATCATACAAATAGTTGATTTCTACAATTTTAGCAAATTTATTATCGTCTATTAGGCTTAATAATGGTCCATAGTCAAAATACTCCTGGATATTAATATTTGAATATAAATCATCTGTAGTTAAACAATCTATTTTTTTGCCAAAATCTTTAGAAATCAATTCATTTATTTTCCTCTTTATCTGATCTCCACCCTTTGATTTTATATAATTTATCTGCAATTGCCTGTCTGGAATGTTTCTAATCTGTTTGTATATTGAATCCAATGTTTCCAGTAGATAATTAATTGCTTCATAATATTTATCATCTTCAGCAAACCTGTATCCTATAATGGTGTTGGCAAATATAGATAAATTGGTCAAATTATATTTTTTCAAATCCTCTTCCAATTTTAATATATTCATGTAGCTATTCTTTTCCTGATCAATACTATATGAAAGAATTTTTGCCAGATAATCTAGGTTAGGGCTAGGATTATCCTTTCTCAATTCCTCATCTTCTTTAAGGATTTCCTCCACATACTGGTAATCCTTTTCCAAAAATGCAATAATACTCAAATTCAATAGAACTTTTCTCTTGTGAAGGGGAAGATTAATATCCATAAATTGGGTTATAATTTTCCCTATAGAGTCCTTATCATATTTTCTATCCCTAAAATACTTGGCTAATACCGTCCTACTTATGGCCATTAAACATTCAGTATTGTTATAGCTTTTGCAATAATTAGCCGCCCTTTCAGAATATTCTATAGCCTTATCCCATACTCCAAAAGCATAATAGAATTCGCCAATAAAATTATAGTATTGGCTAATAATTTCAAAATCTAGATTTTGATTTTTTACATAGCTTTCCTTTATGGTTAAATAGCAGTTATAGCTTTGCTCATACTCATTGGTCAATAAGTATAGCAAACCTAGATTTATATTGGTTAAGAAAATTAAGTTTACATCTTCAATTTCTACTGAAATTGCTTTAGCCTGCTCAATGTACTCCTTAGCCCTAGAATAATCACAGAGATCCTTATATATTTCCCCTATATTATTGAGAAAGACCAATTTCAGGTTCAATATCTCATATTTATCTACAATTGTTAATGCTTCCTCATAATATTCCATTGCCTTCTCATAATCGCCTTGCTGAGTGTATATATTAGCAATATTGTTCATGGGTTTGGTGGAATTAATAAATTGACCCATCTTTTGAAAATATTCTATACTCATTTTGTAATTATTTATGGCCTCCTCTATATTGCCTATAAAATACTGGGCCAATCCCATTAAGTTATAAATATCCCCTAAACCTTTATCTATATTGTTTCTAGTGGAAAACCTTAACAATTCCTCCATACTGTCCTTTACTTCTTCAAACTTGCCATTATTGATTAGTATTTTATTAAACAATATGTTGGATAAAACATATCCCTCTAAATAACCTGCTTGCTTAGACAGATCTATAGATTTTTCTGCTTCCTGTAGGGCTAATTGGGTTAAATTTCTTTTTAAATATATTTCTCCAATTCCAATATTTGCCTTAATAGCATATTCTAATTTATTTCCTTTATTAGCTTCTTCAATAAGCTGCCTATACATTTCTAAAGCCTTTTCATTCTGCCCCTTCATATAATATATTTCACCTAAGGCTTCTAATATTTCAAATATATAACCCGATTCCATATCCATGGCTATCTCATAGGCTTCTTCCCATAATATTACTGCTTGAGAATTAAATTTATTACTGTATCGTCTAGCCCCTTCAACTATATATTTTAAAGCCTTTTCCATTTGGTTGGAGGATATCAAATGATATATAAGCTTGTCCATCACTGGGCTATAGCCTTCACCATAATTTTTTTCCAACAATTGGGCTAATCTTTTATGGAGTTTTATCCTTTCCTCTTCAGGAATCTGATGATAAATTAGTTTCTTTAACTTTAGACTATTGATGCTATAACTATAACCCCAATCTGCAAGCCTTTCATCTAATAATCTCATTCCAATCAATTCATTGAGTTTATTGTTTAGAATATCCGTATCCATATCCAACATCTGTTGTAGAATATTTTTGGATACAGACTCATTATATACAGCCACTATCTTCATGATATCCATATACTCTTTTTCTATAAGGCCTATTTGACTCTTTATAGCCTCATCTATACTGGAAGGAAAGTATATATCTGAATACCTTTGAGTTTTTATCTCCCAAAACCCTTCAGGATCAAAATAGAGTTCTCCAGTCACATATAGGTTCTTAATCATATATTCTATATATCCTGGGTTTCCTTGGCTTTCCTTAAGCATTACTGCAGAAAATTTTAGTGGTTTATAGCTAATTCCTAAAATATGCTGTATAAACTCTCCAATTTCTGATAAGTCTAAATTACCTAATTTTATCCTCTCTATATCTTCTTGTTTGCTCCACCTGTTTATAAAATCATTTATGTTAGATTCTTCTGGAAGCTTATTTTGGTTATAGGATAGAATAAGTACTATATTCCCCTGGCCCATATTATTTAGCAAATAGTCTAAAAAGTGAAAAAATTCAATCTGGCAATAATCTATATTATCTATGATTAAATAAGTAGGCCTATCTTTGGAAATCTCTCTAAAAAAGTTGGTTATCCTATCATACAATCTCAACCTTTGCCTATAACCATTTGTTTCCCCAAAACTATCCATCTCTGATGAAAACTTTAGCTCAGGCAAAAGCTTGGCAAGCTCTTCCCCGTATTTATCCAAAATAATTTTGGGAGTATCCTTTATAGTTTGCCGTAATATGCTGGTTATTGCCTTCAAATTCCTATTGTTAATATCGATTTCCGTATAGTAGGCATCTCTCCCCCTCATCCTCAATATATAGGTAATTTCTTTGAGAAAACGGGTTTTCCCAACCCCTGTGTCCCCATCTACTAATATTGCACGTTTATAATCCTTATTTTCTATTAAATTGTCATCTATTGCCACTACTCTTTCAATTTCCCTTTCCCTGCCAATAATTTTGGTTTTAAAGTTTAATATCCCCCTTTCCTCTACCAGATCATTTTCATATTCTATACTAAAAACTTCCTTGATTCCCTTGATTATATCGCGTAAAGAGGCGTTTCTTATAATGGCATTTTTCCTTGTTAAATTGTTTATAGTATTATTTAAAAACTCTATTTGTTCATCCTTAAGATCCTCTTCATCCCTGTATTCATAGTGGGTATTAACTCCAATATAAAAATCCTTTGTCAATAAGTACTTCATCAGCATTCCCAGGGAATATTTGTCTGCATTTTCATTGATCATATCCTGTTGGTTTAAAAGGACCTCTGGAGCGATAAAATACCTGGTTAGATCGTCGTAGCTGACATTGATTAAATTTTCATATATACTAGCCAAATCAGTTATTTTTATGGTTCCATCGTCTAATACATATATATTTAATGGGCTTAAGTGTTTATACACTATACCTTTGTAATGTAGAAAATCTAATACTGTACATACCTGCAATATTACATGGAGCCTTTCTTGTAAGGTCAAATCCAAATAAAGCTCATCCAGCTTAGGCTTGTCTATATATTCGGTAGTAGTATAGTATTGATTGATATTTACCTTCTTCCTGTCTATTGTCTTAATTATGTTGAATTGATGGCTCTCCAGGAGGTTTTTATGTTTTATCCGAGATATATGGATAAAGTTTTTTATAAAATAGTCTATAACCCTACTTTGTTTATCTGTATTGTATAATTTCATAAACAGTTTTTCATCATCATTCCAAAAATCCCTTACCTCTTATAAGCTGTAAAACAGATTATTTTCCAAAATTTTGCCTACCCTATATCTATTATCTATTAGTTTCATGGCTTATTCCCCTTTTCCCCCTATACTCACAGAAGCTAATACTAAAACCTTAATCATCTTTAATTGCATTGTATAAGGATTCCAGCCCTTCCTTTAATAAATCCGTTTCTTCCTCTGTAAGGCTTGCCATTTTAGATTCTAAGAATTCAACCCTCTTTTCTAAAACCCTTTTTACTATTTCATGTCCAGCAGGTAGTACCTCTATCCTTACTACCCTTTTATCCTTCTCATCCTTCCTTCTGACTACCAATTGATTTTTTTCCATCCTATCGATTAAATCGGTAATAGTGCTACAGGCCAATGCCATCTTTTGGCTTAACTCGCCTATGGTCAAATTCCCATTATTTATAAGAATTTGTAGTGCAGTAAATTGAGGAATTGTAATATTGAAATCCTTTAATATCTCCCTTCCCTTCAATCGTATTATATAGTCAATCTTCCTTAGATGCTTTTCTATACTGATTATTTTTTCACGAACCCTATCCCTTACCAAAACATCACCTCTTACATTTTAATCTTTTTACTACCCTTAAGGGACAAAAATTTTTAATCCATTGGGTACCGCTTCAAAAACGGCAGGTAATTTGCCCCCGTATTCCCCATCAATATCTATAGCAAGATCTTCATCTGTATCAACCTTAATCTTCTTTGACTTAAAATATACAACATTTGGGTGGTTTACATGTTCTCCCTTAAAAATATTAATAAATATTTGGGCTAGATCTGGTATCTCTGATTTTTTTATAATAACTACGTCTAAGTATCCATCAGATACATTAGCATCAGGAGCTAATCTTTTAAATCCACCTATAGAAGCACTATTGGATATTAAAAACAAAAGTATATCTTCTTCATTTGTATACTCTTCACTTTCAAACTTAACCCTAATAGGTTTAAATTTCTGCTTAGGTATCTCCTTTAATCCTTCAATATAATAGGCAGCCCTTCCTAAAATAGCCTTAGACTCAGGGGGTACCTGATAGGCTACATTGGTTAAAAGTCCACTTGCTGCCACATTTATAAAGTATTCATCATTAACCTTACCTAGATCTACAGTTATTATCTTTTCCTTTCTAATCATTTCAAAAAAGTCATCCAAATTCCTTGGCAATCCCATATGGTTGGCAAAATCATTTACTGTACCCGAGGAAAGAATTGCCACGGGTATTTTATTCTCGCTCTTTGCTATACCCTTGGCAATTTCATTGACTGTCCCATCCCCTCCACAGGCTACTATAATATCCCACCCCTCAGCACAAGTCTTCATAGTTTCATTCATTGCATCATTTTTCTTTTCAGTATTGTATTTGCCAACTATATATCCATTATCTATTAGAAGATTGCACAAATAACCAATCCTTTTTTGAATAATCTGCCGTCCAGAAGATGGATTACATATTATTTTTACCTTCTTCACCTAGATCAACCTCTCCTATGTAATAATACTTACAATATAAATATTCCCAATCTAAATGTATTTATTTTTGTAATTTTTCCAACTTTTCAATCCTTCTAGATAATCAAGAACATCACTATATATAGTATACCAATCCTAATTTCTTTGGCAATATCATTAATATAAAGTATATTTTAGGAATTTAAAGGAGAATAGTCATATAAAAATAAATCATTATATTCACCCCTTAATAAATCCTAATTTAATATTATCATAACTTATAGCTATCCTGCTATTATTTTCTATATATTAAAGAGAACCAGACTGGTTCTCTTTAATATATTAGTTGCCAAGTCCATCTTTAATTATTTCTACTTCAATCATATTTCTATCTTTAAAATCCCTCACCCTTTTATTGATATCTCTCCTTAGCTCCCTTCCACTTTTTGGTGCCAGAAATATACCTGTTGCAAATCCTAGGACAGCCCCTATAGTAATTCCAAAAATTAAATATAGCCTCATCTCCCTATTGATTCTTTTCTGTAAAATAGCTTCCAACAACATGGCTTATCCCCTTCCATATCTAATATGGACATTGGCGAAAATAATCTACTAAATCCTAATCTTTATCTAGCTTTTCCAAAAGCTTTTGCAATTTTCTCGCCTGATGTCCAGACTCTTCTGCAAATTCCCTGAATAAATCGGCCACCTCCATATCCTGGACCCTTTTGGCATACATTTCATAATCCCTGACCATCTCCTGGGCATCTAACAATTTTTTCTTAATTACTTCTTTTGTACTTAATTCCATTTATACCCTCCTGTTGTATTTTTAATATTTTCCTTTTATATATTTTGTCTATTCCTTCAATTATTATGTAATTCACTTTACGCTTTTAATATGCTTTTAAGGTGCTTATAAAGATAAATAGAAGTATTGTAATATGCTTTTAATACTTTAAAAAAATATTATTTCAATTATAATAGTAGTTAAGTAATTATTTTGAGTATCGAAATAATTGGCTAGGAGGATAAGGATGAAAGAATTTAAAACCCTAAAAGATTTTTTATCTGGAAATAAATGGTACTATTTGATAGGTATAGTTTGGTTGTTATTAATAGACATAATTCAGCTATTAGTTCCCCAGATATTGAAAACTGTCACAGATCTACTTCAATCTGGGAATCTAACCTTTACGGGATTGATAAAATATAGTCTGTACATAATTTTAACCGGCTTGATAATAGCCATAGGTAGGTATTTTTGGAGGGTCTATATTTTAGGTACTTCCAGAAAACTGGAATACTATTTGAGAAAGCGGTTGTTTGAACATCTATTAACACTATCTTCCAATTATTTTAACACCCATAAAACTGGTGACCTTATGGCCCATGCTACCAATGATATTAATGCAGTAAGATTTGCTTTTGGCCATGGTATCATAATGCTTATCGATGCTGTTTTTTTGACCATAATGACCATATTTATGATGGTAAAAACCACTAATCCAAGGCTAACCATAATGACTCTATTCACTTTACCCTTTATAACCATTATGGTTCGCAGATTTGGAAGGATGATACATAATAGATTTAGAAAGGTTCAAGAGGCCTTCTCCAATTTAACCGACACCACCCGGGAAAATTTTGCTGGAATCCGGGTCATAAAATCCTTTGTTCAAGAAGACCTAGCCTTGGAGGAATTTACTAAAGTAAACAGGGATAATCTGTATAAAAATTTACAGTTAATAAAAGTCTCTGGTGTATTCCGCCCCCTAATACAATTTATATCTTCCATCAGCCTGGTTGTAATAATAATCTATGGGGGAAGGTTGGTAATACTAGATATTATCTCTTTAGGAGATTTTATTGCCTTTAACAATTATTTAAGTCTATTGGTATGGCCAATGATGGCTTTAGGACAAGTTATAAACCTAATACAAAGAGGGATAGCTTCCATGGAAAGGATAAATAGGATATTGGCTGAAAAACCGGAAATTGTTAACTCAAAAAATGCTATCCCCCTGGATAAGGTGAAGGGTAAAATTGAATTTAAAAATGTATATTTTAGATACACAGACCAAACAGACTATGTATTAAAGGATATTAATTTTACAGTTGAGGAAGGCAAAAGCTTAGCCATTGTAGGCAGAACTGGCAGTGGCAAAACTACTATAGTAAAATTGCTCCTTCGCTTATATGAATTAAATGAAGGAAGTATTCTTTTAGACAATATAGATATTAGGGACATTAAAATAGAATCCCTAAGGGAAAATATAAGTTATGTACCCCAGGATAATTTTTTATTTAGTACCAGTATAAGGGATAATATTGGATTTGCATTTGATGAAACCATTCCCGAAGATATCATGATAAGGTCCTCTAAAATAGCCCAGGTATATGATAATATAATAAATTTTCCTAACAAATTTGATACTGTTCTAGGAGAAAGGGGGGTCACCCTATCAGGTGGGCAGAAACAGAGGATATCCATTGCCAGGGCCTTGGCAAAGGATGCACCCATTCTAATACTGGATGATAGTTTATCCAGTGTAGATACAGAAACAGAAGAAAGAATCCTTAATCAATTAAAGGATGTTACCCATAGAAAAACCACCATAATAATCAGCCATAGGATTTCTACAGTAAAGGATGCTGATGAAATTATTGTCCTTGATGAAGGAAGAATTATAGAACGTGGAAATCACGAAAGCTTGCTGAATAGGGATGGATTATATAAATACCTATATGAAAAGCAGTTACTAGAAGAAAAAATATCTTAATACTAGCTGGAGGGATATTATGGATAAAAATTTTGAAGAGGATATGGTCCAGGGGAAGGCCTATGATTCTAAATTGATGAAAAGGCTATTAGGATATGCTAAACCCTATTGGCATTATCTAGTGCTTACCATTATTCTGATAATGTTAATTACCGGTCTTGAACTTATAAGACCCTATCTTATAAAACTTGCAATAGATGATTATTTAAACGGCCATAAAAGGCCTATGTATGAGGTGGATATATCAGAACCTTATGAGGGAACTATTTTTGATGGCAAAAAATATATTAGAGAAAATGGTTTATCAGAAGAGGAAAAGGAAGAATTAAAAACATATCCACAAAAATTAATCATTAAAAAGGAGGATAATTACTATCTAGTGGATGCAGATGAAAAAGATATTTTAAAAGGGACTCAACTTTCTAAATCTGATTACCAATCCTTCAGGCAATACGATGTAAATGGAGTAACCAAAATAGGTATTATTATGTTAATAGTAATAGTAGTGGCTTTTCTATTCAACTATTTGCAGGTTTACATACTAAATTATACCAGCCAGAGGATTATATTTAATATTAGGCAGGATCTTTTTTCCCATATTCAAAGTCTGTCAATATCATATTTTGATAAAAATCCGGTAGGAAGGCTGGTTACCAGAGTGACCAATGATATAGAAAATTTAAACGAAATGTATACTGGAGTATTGGTCAACCTATTTAAGGATATATTCATACTAATAGGCATAATAATAGCCATGTTGAGGATGGATTATAAATTAGCCTTAGTCTCCTTTTCATTGATTCCAGCAATATTGATAGCTTCAATTATATTTAGAAAGAAAATCAGAAAGGTATATAGGTTAGGAAGGATACAATTAGCCAAAATAAATACCACATTAAATGAAAATATTACTGGAATGGAGACTATTCAAATATTTAATAAAGAAGATAAGATATCTAAACAATTCGATAGGATAAATAATGATTACCTAAACACTGCAAGAAAGGAAATAGGTCTTTATGCCGTATTTAGACCTTCAATTGAAGTAATCCGTTCCTTTGGATTGGCACTTCTAATATATTATGGAGGAGGCCAGGTTATATCAAATAATATCCAATTTGGTGTACTATATGCTTTTGTAGATTATCTACAGAGGTTCTTTGCACCTATATTGGAAATAACCGAAATGTACAATATTCTACAATCGGCCATGGCCTCTAGTGAAAGAATATTTATGATATTAGACGATGATAGCAAAATCCATAATGTAAAAAACCCTGTACCCATTACCCGTTTGAAAGGAAAAATCGAATTTAAGAATGTTTGGTTTGCCTATGAGAAGGATAATTGGGTTTTGAAAGATATTAGCTTTACCATAAATCCTGGAGAGGTAGTTGCCTTTGTAGGAGCCACAGGTGCTGGTAAATCCTCTATAATAAATTTAATCACCCGTTTTTATGATATACAAAAAGGAGAAATATTGATTGATGGTATTAATATTAAAGAATATGATAAACATGAACTGAGAAAACATATAGGAATAGTCCTTCAGGATGTGTTTTTATTCACGGGCACCATTAAGGACAATATTAGGCTGAACAATAAATATATTACTGATGATGAGGTAGTTAAGATAGCAAAACATGTAAATGCCCATCATTTTATAAATAAACTACCTAAAGGATATGATGAACCAGTAATGGAAAGGGGCTCTACCCTATCAGCTGGAGAAAGGCAGCTATTATCCTTTGCAAGGGCCTTAGCCTTTAATCCAAGCATATTGATACTAGATGAAGCTACCTCTAATATAGATACAGAAACAGAACTATTAATTCAGGATGCACTAGAAAAATTGATGAAGGGGAGAACTACCATAGCAGTGGCCCATAGGCTATCCACAATTCAAAATGCTGATAGAATAATTGTATTAAGCCAAGGGGTAATAAAGGAAGTTGGCACCCATCAAGAATTATTAGAAAAAGAAGGAATATATTATAATCTATACAGGCTCCAATATAAAGAGTCCTTCTTTGCTTAGTAAAATTGTACTAGGTTTAAAATTCTTTTCTCTCTATGGAATGGTTTTCTATGGAATTGCAGTTGGGGCACTTATAAACATGGACACATTGATCCCTTTTTACCCCGTCAACAGTATGGCTTATATCATCAACTAGGTAGGGACTATAATCATCCATAAAATTCACCCTTGGCCCAGTATCTTCCATTATTGTATTGCATTTACTACAATTAAAATCCACTTTATATAATCCATTACATAATGGGCATACCCTTTTCAATTATACCCCTCCAAAAATTGATTTATATGTATTTTCCCATTAAATACATAATAATATACAAAACCCTAGGAGTAAATCCTAGGGTTTTATATAAACTACCGCGGTGCCGTCTAACCAACTAATTCACACCCGCCTCTCGCAAGGTGGGTGCCCTGTCAGTAGCTTTGAACTTCCTTTCAAAGAAGGCATGCCCTACACTACTGAACCCGAACTCCCTTTTCTACTATGTCGGTTGAATTATTTGGTTTAACGCACACCGCAGCAGCAGTATTTTCTACCTAATATTATAAACCTTTTTTGTGTAATCTTCAAGTAATAAGGAAACTTAAAGCTTAAAATTATAATGTTTAACTGGCTAATATTTTATTTATTTCTTCCTCCTCCAGTGATTCCTTTTCTATTAATTTATGAGCAATTGAATCTAAATAATTCCTATTATCTATTAATATACCCTTGGTTTCAATATAAAATTCTTCCAATAGCTCTTTTGCCCTTTCCATTAATGAAATATCTGTATTCAGATTGTTATTTAACACCACATCATAATTTACCAAGCCTAATTCTTCATCCATTCCATAGGAGCCAATCATAGCTAAGGTCATCTCTGTAGCTTTTTGGAGATCAGAAGATGCTCCTGTGGTAATATTATCCTTGCCAAATATTATCTCCTCTGCTGCCCTACCAGCTAGAGCAATCATTATATTATTAATTATATCCCTCTTAGTTTGATAAATCCTATCTGGAGGAATGTTTAAACTAAAACCTCCCATCCCCTTGGTACTTGGGATTATGCTTACCTTGGTTACCCTATTAAATTTGGACAGCTTCTTAGCCATTAATGCATGTCCAGCTTCATGGTAAGCGGTAATTTCTTTGTCCCTTATTGAAATACTGCTCCTATCCTTTTTCTCCTCTCCTACCAGTACATTAATATAGGCTTTATTTATATGCTCCATAGTAATCTGTTTGTCCCTTTTTCTTGCTGCCATCATGGCAGATTCATTCATTAAATTCTCTAGTTTTGCCCCACTAAAATACACGGTTTCTAAAGCTACTTTCCTCAAATCCACATCCTTTGCCAAGGGCTTATTTCTACTGTGGAGTTTTAATATGCTAAATCTGGCATTTACATCAGGCAGCCCTACTTCTATTTGCCTATCAAATCTACCTGCTCTTAATAAAGCTTCATCCAAAGTATCTATTCTGTTGGTAGCTGCTAAAACTATAATTCCTTCATTACCCTTAAAGCCTGACATTTCCGTTAATAAAGCATTTAAAGTCCTATCCCCTTCCTCACTACCGCCATGGGAGTTGGCACCTTTTCTTTTCTTTCCTAATGCGTCTATCTCATCTATAAATATTACAGATTTTCCATTTTCCTTAGCCTTTTTAAACAACTCCCTTATCCTACTTGCACCTAATCCAGCATATATTTGTACAAAATCTGAACCAGACACTGCATAGAAGGGCACATTTGCCTCTGAAGCTAGTGCTTTTGCAAGTAAGGTTTTGCCAGTTCCCGGAGGACCATACAGTAGGACTCCTCTTGGCATCCTAGCCCCGTACTGGGCATATTTTTCAGGATCTTTAATAAAATCTACCAATTCTTTCAGGGATTCCTTAGCCTCCTCATTTCCAGCTATATCATCAAAGGTAATTTGGCCAACTGTTGAATTTTCAGTAACTATATTGGACATGCTGGCCATTTCCTTTTCTGCTAATTTTGTATTCCTTTTAATCAGATAAGCTACAGTCCCAATACCTGCTAACATAAGAATAAAACTAATACTTTGTCCAACTAATCCATTACTGTCTTCTTCTATTACCTTAATATTATGCAATAATAAATATTCTTTAAAATTATCCCTTCTTGGGTTATCAGTTATAAATTTTGTACCATTTTTCAATTTCCCTCTAAGTTTAGCTGCATCGGTTATTCTTATTTCCTCTACTATACCCTTCTCAACCCTATATACAAACTCCTTATAGGATATCTCTTCATATTCCCTATTATTATCTATATATAAATATATACTTATGATCAAACCAATGGATACAACTAAAACTACTAGGAGTTTTGTTTTTCCATTAAATTTCATACTAATCCTCCTTGGTTTACATAATACTAATAAAATTATACCACCTATTAGGCCCCCTTGTCCATTTCATAAATTTAACAATTAAACCCAGGTAAAAGTCCTTTACCTGGGTTTAAATATCATTATTAGTTTTGATCCCTTCCTAGCATATACAATATTCTATCTAGTTTCTTTAATTGTTCCTCATCAAGGAAAGGCCTTATACTATTTAGTTTCTCAAATACCTCTTCATACTCTTCTGGGGTCATTTCCCTTTCTATCTGCTCATTTACCCTTATTATTTCTATAAAAATATCGTCCTCCGATTTGTCTGAATAAGCTTGGGCCAAATCCTCTATTATCTCCATCTGCTCTCTAGTAGGATTAAAATCCTTAAATTCCTCCATAGCCTTTTTAATATTATCATCTTTACTCATAGCATATTACCTCCCAATACATTCTAATCTAATCTATGAACCAATGTACATGGATATTACAATTATATTTGTAAACCTTTTAAATAGAACGGCATAGTATAATATATATACTTTTTTAGGAGGGGAATGATGAATAGCAGTATCCTGTTGTTTTTATTCTTATTGTTAATGAAAAATAAAGATAATAAAAACCATATGGCAATAAGTACTGGCGGGCCTATTGACATAAACATACCCCATACCCTTGAAAAAATACGAGTAGTTAAAAAAATTGCTCCATACCTTCCTGAAGAATTATTGCCATCTATAAACAAGGCATTGGTGGTTACAGAAAAATTTATTAAACTATATGAGGCAATGGAATTTGTCCAACATTCAGATGACTACTTTATAAAGGAGAGGGTAAAAATTGAAAGCAATAAGGAAAGACTAAATTACATAGCCAATGCTATACAAGAAGAAATCTCTAAAGGCAATCTAAAACATACCTCTAAAACTTTTGAAACCATATTGAATCTAGATAAATATAATAAAATGCTAACCATAATAAGTTCAATAATGGCCAATCCTGATAGTTTTAATAATCCAGATGGTATATTGAAAGTATTAGAACCCCTTTTACCTGGGAAAGAAGAAGAAAAAAAGAAGAAGATAAAGGATATGGCTAACATGTTAGAAATTATAAAAAGACTTGATGGACATAAAAAAACTGAAGGGGATGGCAGGGCAAAGGATAGGGATTAAAAACAGCCCCTATTAATAGACTTTTCCTATAGGGGCATATTATAATTATACACCTATTTCTGGTCCTTTAAAATGTTAATTAACCTCTCCATATCCTGAGGTAATGAAGCTTTAAATTCAATCTCTTCCCTGCTTCTAGGAAGTTTTGCTTTTAAATAATAGGAATGTAGGGCCTGCCTTTCTATATATTCACTGGACTTATAATATAGGGTATCCCCTATTATGGGATGACCTATATGATTTAGATGAACCCTAATCTGGTGGCTTCTTCCAGTAAATATCTGCACATCCAAAAGGCTGGCATCCTTAAACCTTTCCAATACCCTATATTTTGTTATGGCATCCTTTCCATCCTTGGTAACGGTTTTTATTATACTCCTTTCTTCTTCTCGGCCTATAGGTAGGTTGATTATATCTTCATCCTTTTCAACTACACCGGCTACTACTGCCATATACCTCTTTTCCACCTGATTATTTTCAAATTGTAGAGCCATTTGCTGATGGGCAAAGGCAGACTTTGCCACTATCAATATTCCAGAGGTATTCATATCCAGCCTATTAACAAATCTAATCCTCCTGTTTATTCCTTTAGATTTGAAATAATAACTTATTCCGTTGGCAATGGTATTGGTCTGGTGACCTTTTGTAGGATGAACCACCATATAGGGCTGTTTGTCTAATACCAATAGATCCATGTCTTCATATATTATGTTAAGGGGAATAGGCTCAGGTATTGTATCGTCTTCCTCATCCACAATCACTATGGATACAAGATCTCCTTTTTCCAAAATCTCATCCTTTCGCCTAAATTCTCCATTAACATATATATTTTTTTCCTTATATAATTTTCTAAAAAGCCTCCTAGATACTTGATGTTTACTTAAAAATTCCCCTAAGGAATCTCCACTTTTTTCTACATTAAATAAAATTACCTTGTCGCTTTCCTTTAATAAATCCATTTGACCCTCCAAATATTATAGCTTTTATTGTATAATATAGCTGAAATTAATTATATCAGAAAAATAATTATTTTAAAGGACATAAGTTTGGAGGGGAATTTTTTGACTGCTACTAATGAGAGAATAATAAACATTATTTCTAATAATAATACTGAATCTAAAGAAACATCTAATCTGTTAAAAGAGAAATTAAAAAAAAGAGGATTTGTAATTCCAACTGAATATGATGAAAGAGCAGAACTTAATATTTGCGTTGGAGGAGACGGTGCATTTTTAAGGGCTGTCCATAGATACCATTTTACTAATATACCTTTTGTTGGAGTCAATACAGGCCATTTAGGTTTTTTTCAGGAAATACTGCCTGATAATATAGATGAATTTGTTGATAAGTATATTAAAGGGGATTATGTTACGGAAGAAATATTTTTGGTAAAGGCAGATATATGCACTCAAAAAGATTGTTTTCAATTAATTGGTGTAAATGAAATAGTAATAAAGGGAATTCGCTCAAAGGTAGTACATCTGGAGATATTTATTGATGGGAATCATCTAGAAAATTTTTGTGGTGATGGTATTATAGTTTCCACTCCCGCCGGAAGCACTGCTTATAATTTTTCCAGTGGTGGCAGTATAGTCTATCCTTCTTTAAGGACATTGCAAATAACTCCCCTATCCCCCATTAGCTCCAGAGCCTATCGCTCCCTGCCTAATAGTACCATTGTGCCTGGAGATATTACTATTAGCATAAAGCCAGAATATAGGTATGAAAATTCCATTCTAATTGTGGTAGACGGATTTGAAATTAAATACGATAATATAACTAATATCAATTTTTCCATGCCGGATAAAACCATCCGCAAATTGAATTTCGATAAAAATATGTACTGGAATAATCTAAAGAGCAAGTTCCTATAATGAATTAAAGGCAGGTGAAACCTGCCTTTTTATTAGCCTATTAACCTATCCATCTCTTCAACCAATTGGCCAAATAGCTTCAAAGCATTGTCTACTGGTTCTTTTTGGGTCATGTCTACCCCGGCGGTTTTAAGTACATTTATTGGATAATCAGAGCTACCACTCTTTAAAAAGTCTAAATATCTTTTTACTGCCCCATCCCCTTCCTTTAATATGAGTTGAGACAAGGCTATAGCAGCGGAAAAGCCAGTTGCATATTGATATACATAGAAATTATAGTAAAAATGGGGGATCCTGGCCCATTCTATTGCTATTTCATCATCTATAACTACATTGGGGCCATAATATTTTTCATTTAATTTTTTATAGGTCTCAGATAGATAATCTGCTGTTAAGGCTCCACCCTTTTCAGCATACTCATAGATGGTCTTTTCAAATTCTGCAAACATAGTCTGCCTAAACACCGTAGTTCTAAACTGTTCCAAATAATGATTGAGTAGATACATCTTTTCCCTATTATCTTTGGCATTTTTTAGCATATAGTCCAACAAGAGAGCCTCGTTAACAGTAGAAGCTACTTCAGCAACAAAAATACTGTAACCGCTGTATATATAGGGTTGATTTTTCTTTGAAAAATAGCTATGGACAGAATGGCCCATTTCATGGGCTGTGGTAAATACGCTGTCCAATGTATCCTGGTAATTTAATAGTATAAAGGGCTTGGAATCATAAGTCCCTCCTGAATAAGCTCCAGACCTTTTTCCTTTATTTTCGTAAACATCTATCCAGCGATTATCAAAACCCTCCTTTAATACACTAATATACTCCTCTTTCAGGGGATGTAGACCCCTAATGATCAATTTCTTGCCTTCTTCATAGGGAATCTTATAGTCCACATCCTTTACTATTGGAGTATATAGATCATACATATGGAGTTCATCTAATCCTAATGCCCTCTTTCTAATTTCCATGTATTTGTACATGCTATCCAAATTATCATGGACAGACTGGATTAAATTATCATATACATAAAGGGGTATATTGTTTTTATCTAAGGATGCTTCAATACTGGATTTGTAGTTTCTTACCCTAGCATTAAAAATATTTTTCTTAATATTCCCGCTTAATATTTGGGCATAGGTATTCTTAAAATTGTTGTAGGTATGGTACAGGCCTTTGAAGGCAGCCTTTCTCACTTTCCTATCTTTACTTTCCATTAAGGCAATAAAATTAGCCTGGGTAATCTCCACATCTACCCCCTCTTCATTCTTAATAACTGGAAATCTTATATCTGCATTATTTAGCATTGAATAAATCTGCTGGGGAGCATTGGCTATTTCCCCCATCTGGGCCAACAGATTCTCTTCCCTGGCTGAAAGCACATGATCTTTTTGCCTTAATAAATCATCTAGATAGTGCTTATATAATTTAAGTTCTTCCTTTTCTTCATAGAAACTATTTAATACATTTCCATCTATCTGAAGTATTTCTGGTTCCAAAAAAGAAGTCTTCTCCCTAACCTGAACATAAGCAGCTAATGCCTTGTCATATAAGGCTTGGGATTTGCCTACCCGGGTATCCTCATCTAATTTCATCCTTGTATAGGAATATACATTGGATACGGTTCTATATAAATCATCCCTATCTTTCAACGCATTTAATAGGCTTTCCCTTGAACTACCAATCTTTCCTTCATATTTTCCAAAGGATTCAGCCATATTTAATGCCTTTTTTAAATCCTCTTCCCATTCCTTCTCATCCTTATACATGGATTCTAAATCCCAGGTATATTCTATTGGCAAATCCTTTCTTTCTTTTAATCCTACTTTCTCCTTTCCCATATAAATCTCCTTTCATCTATTCAATAGTATTCAAGGCTTCAATAATTATATTCCTAGCCAAGGGAGCAGCAGCAGCTCCTCCTGTGCTTCCTTCCTCTTCCAAAACTACTGCAATGGCTATTTTAGGATCATCTGCCGGTGCAAATCCAATGAACCAGGCATGGTCCTTTCCTGATGGATTTTGGGCTGTCCCCGTTTTACCAGCAACCCTTATATTCTTTATAGCAGCTTTGGAAGAGGTGCCCCTTTTAACGCTTTCCACCATCATATTTTTTACTTCATTGGCTGTAAATATGCTGGTGGCCTTAGATATAACCCTAACCTCATTAATCTTTATAACTTTTCCTTGTGGAGATATTACCTCCTTAACCAAAATAGGTTTTACAATCTCCCCTTTATTGCCAATAGCTGAGGCTATCATGGCCATATTCAGTGGAGTTACCAGTACCTTACCCTGGCCAATACTTGCAGCTGCAATATCAGTTTTACCCATCTTTTCTTTATATGGGAAGGTGGATTTCTTTGTTGGAAGGTCGAAGGGTATTTCTTGATTTATCATAAACCTATCAGCCACTTCTCCTAATTTATCCTTGCCTATGGCCAATCCCTTGTCTGCAAAATAGGTATTACAAGATTTTACCAGGGCCTCTTCTAAATTTAGTCTACCATGGCCCTTGCCACCATAATCCTTCAATGTATACCCATCAATTGTAGTACTTCCAGTACATTCATAATTTCTATCTAAATCAGTTGTCTCTATAGCTGCAACAGTAGTCAACACCTTAAATACAGAACCTGGAACATATAATCCTGATGTAGCCCTGTTTAGAAAAGGACTATCTACATCCTCCACAATATCCCTCCAATTTTCCCTTAGGGTTGAGGGATTAAAGTCTGGTAAACTTACCATAGAGTATATTTCACCAGTTTTAGGATTCATAGTTACTATAGAACCCTTCCTCCCTTTTAATTGATTCCTAGTATATTCCTGGAGATGATGGTCTATAGTAAGTTTCAGTGTGTTTCCCTCAGTACTTGGTGCCACTATATTTTTCAATTCATTCAAGGGGGTGGATTCATTTATATTAAGTAGTGCATTATTGTATTTTAATTCAAGTCCAGCCTTTCCATATTCCCTGTAACTGTAGCCTATAATATGGCTGTATAAATTTCCATAATTGTAATACCTACTATAGCCCTCACCAGCCTTCTCACTATAAGCTAGTATCTTCCCATTCCTGTCTATGATGGAACCCCTTAAGATTCTTTCCTCATTTATCCACAACCTTTTATTATAGCTATTCATTTTAATGGACTCAGCCTTAAATATCTGAAAATAACTCAAATAGGCTACCAAACTGATAAATAGTATACAGATTGCAGTCAAAACTACTATTATCCTTTTAATTTCCTTGTTCATATTTTTCCTCCCCATAATCTAAATCCTCAGAGGCTACCTGTAATATTCCAAGGGCAATGAAACTAGAAAGGATAGAACTACCTCCATAACTGACAAAGGGTATGGTAATACCTGTTAGGGGAATCACATTCAAAACCCCTCCTAGTATTATAAAGGATTGGATTCCAAATAATATACTGATACCCAGGGCTACTATTCTAAAAAATTTATTCCCCTGATTGATAGCAATTTTAAATCCCCTATATACCAATATCATAAATAACATTATTATAGCCATGCCTGTAAAAATCCCCATTTCTTCGCATATGGCTGAAAATATAAAATCCGTATGGACTTCAGGAATAAAATCTGGATGGCCTAAACCAATACCCGTTCCAAAAAATCCTCCTGATGCAATGGCAAACAAGGATTGGGTTATCTGATATCCTTTATTATCTATATATTTCCACGGGTCTATCCAGGCTTCAAATCTAATTTGCACATGGGGAAAAACAAGGTATCCAATCAATCCACTTACTAGGAAGAATAATATATTATACAAGACCAGCCTTCTATTCTCTTCATATATAAATTGTAAGCCTAAAAATACTGTATAAAATATTAAAACTGTGCCTAAATCCTTCTGTAAAAATAGAAAACCAATAAACAAATACATTATACCAATTAGATAATAGGAACCGTATTTCACCTTTTTATACCTTTCATAATTGGTATAATAGGAGCTAATTATGAATATCATTAATATTTTTATTATCTCCGATGGTTGGAAGGAAAATCTGCCAATTGAAATCCAATTTATAGAACCTCTGGTTCTACTTCCCAATAAAAGGGTTAGAATAAATAGTAGTATGGAAAGGATAACATATACATTAATCCACTTCTCCCATCCTTCAATCCTTTTTACTATAAAATAGGTAATAAAGAACAAAGCTATTCCAATTCCTAACCAGATCAATTGTTTCATGCCTAATAGAGGGTTTATCCTATAAATCATAATTACCCCAATGCTTATAAGCATGGTAACTATTAAAAATATATAATTGTCCCCTGAAGATAGGCGCAATAATAAAAAGTTTGAAATATATATGATAAAAATTAGAGAAAGACCAGATATTATGGTAAATCTGTCTAAATTGCCCTTATGGTATATAAAAAGAAGTAGGAGGGCTATTAATTCAAATAAAACCAAAAGATTTCTTGGAACCCTATAATTAATCCTTCTATTTAACATATCTATTACCCCTATTCTCTATTTACATATAGAAACTCTACTTGTCCTACCCTTATCCTATCCCCATTTTTCAGCTCCACCACATCCATAATCCTATCACCATTAAGAAAGGTACCATTGGCACTATTTAAATCTACTAAATAATAATTTCCTTCATCCTTTACTATCTTTAAATGCTTTTTTGAAACATAGGGATCCTTGATTACAATCTTATTATCATTTCCCCGTCCTATGGAAACTTCATCATCTAAAATATAGTATTCCTTTACTTTAAAGGGTAGGGAATCCTTCCTGTTTATCAATTTTAAATAAACGGCACTATCATCTAAATGCTGTGTATCTATCCCTTTTATATCTAAATAGATCAATCTTATTATGCTTAATATGAATAGATATATTATAACTATAAATATATATTTGAATATCAAAGAGAATATATTGTACATGGTAGACCTCCAAATAATTTCTATCCTATTTTACAATGTTATCACAAAGATTATCCCTTGTGAATAATTTATACTAGCCTTTATATTTAATTTTCGCCAAGTATCTGTTAAAATAGTACTTAATTAAGGAGGGATATTGATGGGTAAAAGATTAAAACGGTCTAGCTATAATAGGGTTTTAGCTGGGGTTTGCGGTGGATTAGGTGAATATTTCAATGTGGATCCTACTATTATTCGGGTTGTGTGGGTTCTATTGGCCTTCATGCCTGGAGGTCCCGGATTAATAGCCTATTTGATTTTGGCCCTAATAATTCCCAGCGATAATGGAATGAGCTATCAATATGAGGATAATAGCTATAATACTAAAAATACTCCTATTTTCATAGCTATTGCCCTAATTGTTGTAGGTACTATCATGTTGGCCAAAATAATACTACCTCAGTACTTTTTTAGATTCTTCAACATATTCAGATACTGGCCAGTACTATTGATTATTGCAGGCCTTTATATTTTATATAATCAAACTAGAAGGAAATAGATACATTTTTTATCTTTATATGGTAATAATATGGATATACTGTATTCCATTTTTCATATGGCAAATGCTAGTAGCCATACTCTATGGTGGCTTTAAAGATATGAAAAATGGGGTATAGGATAAGGAGGACAGCCTCCTTTTTTTATTGTAAAAACTTGAATAAGATGTTAAAATTATTACACTATAAATGTAGGGAGGATTAAAATGAAAGATTATGGAGGGTTCGATATATTAGGTCCCATAATGGTTGGTCCTTCCAGTTCCCATACAGCTGGAGCTGCTCGAATTGGAAGGATTGGGAAGGAAATTGTAGATAACTCCTTCTATAAAGTAACCTTCTATCTCCATGGTTCCTTTGCCAAAACCTATAAGGGGCATGGTACAGATAGGGCCTTGGTAGCAGGAATACTTGGAATGGACCCTTCAGATGAGAGGCTTAAAGATTCCCTAAATATTGCTCAAGAAAAAGGCATTGAAATTGAGTTTATAGAGGCGGATCTAGGCTATGTACACCCAAATACGGTTAAAATGGTATTCCACTACCATGACAGGGAAGATTACTATGTAATAGGTTCATCCATTGGTGGTGGCAATATCCTTATAACCAACATAAATGGAAATGAAATTGAATTCTCAGGAGATTATCCCACCATATTGATAAGATATAAAGATCAAAAGGGTTCTATTAGCAGGATCAGTTCCATATTGTCAAAGGCAGATATTAATATTGCTACCATGAAGGTTACCAGGCAAGGCAGTATTGCCACTATGATAATGGAAATAGACAGTCCTTTTAATCAAAGGATCATAGACAGCATCTCCTCTTTAGATGAAGTTATATATGTTACTGGAATTAATCCAATAGAAAGGTGATATTATGTTTAATAAAGGTGAAGAACTACTAAAATTATGTAAGGAACAAAATAAGAAGATATCTGAAATAGTAATTGAAAAGGAAATGAAGGATTCAAACATGTCCTATGAAGAGCTGATGGATAAGATGGGAAAAGTTTTGGACATTATGAAAAATTCAGCCACTTCAGCCCTGGATAAGGAAGTAATATCTGTAAGCAAAATTACTGGCGGTAATGCAAAAAAGATGGAAGACTATAAAAATAAGGGAAATACCATCTGTGGAGATTTAATCATATCAGCCATGGCTAAAGCCTTGTCTACTTCGGAAATAAATGCCTCCATGGGAAAAATTGTAGCTGCACCCACAGCAGGAGCTTCAGGTATATTGCCCAGCGCTTTGATAACAGTTAAGGAAAAATTTAATCTCTCTGATAAAGAACTAATCCATGGCCTATTTACGGCAGCTGGAATAGGTGAAATAGTAGCCAAAAATGCTACCATCTCTGGGGCAGAAGGAGGCTGTCAGGCAGAATGTGGTGTAGCCAGTAGTATGGCTGCAGCAGCCATTGTAGAATTGGTAGGTGGAGATGTGGAAAGCTCATTTCATGCTGCATCTTTTGCCCTAATAAACATTTTAGGCCTGGTATGCGATCCTATAGCCGGTTTAGTTGAATTTCCATGTGCCTTGAGGAATGCCTCTGGAGTAATAAACGCCCTAATATCTGCTGATTTAGCTATTGCAGGAGTTAAATCCCTCTTACCCTTTGATGAAGTAGTGGATGCCATGTATAAGGTGGGTAAGGCTATGCCCGAATCCTTAAGGGAAACAGCCCTAGGAGGTATTGCAGCAACTCCTACTGGGGAGGAGTATAAAAGGAGGTTATTATGATAAAGCTTGTTAATAAAATCCACAATCTATTCCTAAAGGAAATAGAAAAGGATTATTTAAGGCCTTATAATGAATATTTCCTTAAGGCCTTTAATAATACTGATTTCTATGATTCATTAAAGGAAATGATTTTGGAAAATAGATACGATGCCCTATCCTTAATGGAATTACTAGAACCAGCCTATAATAATTTTTGGGAATTTAATACCAGGGAAGGCCTCCAGTATATATTCGATTGGACCCTTAATCTATCCTATCCAGAAAAAATTACTAGAAAATTTAATGGAGACTATACTCCCTTAGTCCTTTTATATTTAAACCTATTAAGGATTCTTTCTAGGTATGAAATGAAATACAATAAAGATAGTTTCGTAGGTAAGTACCCTTTAGTTTTTTTAACTAAAGAAGAAAAAAGGGACTGTAAATATATATATGAATACCAAAAGTTTATAGATGTATTTTTCAATAATTGGATATATGAACTGATGAACATAGACATTTCCCTAACCAACCATAATACAAAGGACCATGTAGTTGGTGTTAATTATCTGAGCCTTTATATAGGTAGGCAGTTAAAAAAATTAAATCTGCCTATAGATTTGGGCATTGTAGTTGGTGCTGCCCTAGGCCATGATATTGGCAAATATGGGGTTAGCTATGAAGAGGCAGACAGGGTGCCCTATCTTCACTATTATTATACGGAAAAATGGTTTAACCAGTATGGTATAGAAAAGATTGGCCATATTGCCACCAATCACTCAACCTGGGATTTGGAACTGGAAAATTTACCCTTAGAATCCTTAATACTAATATATGCAGATTTTAGGGTAAAAAATAAGTATGTAAATGGCCAAGCTGCTATGCACATATACTCCTTAGAAGAGGCCTATGATATAATCCTAAATAAACTGGATAATGTGGATGCAAAAAAAGAACAAAGATATATAAGGGTATATCAAAAATTAAAGGAATTTGAAAACTATATGATAAATCTAGGGGTGGATACTAGCCTAACCAAGGATTTAGATATGGATAAGAAATCTATTCCCTATCCTTTAATGGATGGAAAAGAAATAATAGATAATTTTAAGTATTTTGCCATTGAACACAATATCTATTTGATGGCAAAACTATTAGATGATACCAGTTTTAACAATATATTGGAATCGGCAAGATCTGAATACAATTGGAGGAAGTTAAGATTTTATCTACAGATTTTCAATGAATATTCTACCTATCTTACCCAAAAGCAAAAAATGGTGACTTTACACTTTTTAAGGGACCTCTTATTCCATAGGGAGGAGGATATTAGGAAGGAAGCTGCTGAATTAATAGGACTATTAATTAGCCACTATGATGAAGAATATAGGAAGGAAAGGCCTAAATCCCTTGAAAATGAAAAATCATCCTCTGGAGGAGCCATAATATTAGATGAATTCCTAAACAATATCCTGTACCCAGACCATAGAACAGCAGAATCCCATATAGAATGGCAGTATAACCTAAAAACCATTATTCAATCCTTGTTCAACAATTTAGATAAGGAAAACTATAGAAAATACTCTAAAGTGCTAATGAAGTATTACAATAATTATGAAACCATATCAAAAGTTGGACAACTATACCTATCCCAGACCATAAAATACATTCCCCTATACTATCTAGATGAAGAGGACAAGAATTGCCTATTCCACTATATAATAAATATGTTGAGTTCAAATATATCGGAAATTAGATTGACCACCTTAGATATAATAGATGAGATTTATGATGAATTAAAGGATAACACCAATTTTATCAATATATTAAAAGGATGGATATTGGATAATATAGAGCCTTCCTCCTATGCAGCAGAAAATTACCTTAAATATAAGTTAGCTAAAAAAATAAATATGGAGGACCCTGTCCTAAATAGATTAGAATCTAATTACAAAAAAGATGAAGAAAATATCTCTGAAATATTCCTAAAAAATTTAAAAACTGCTACTGAATGGATGAACAAAAAAATCAATATAGATATTCTGTATGACCAAGTTAAAAAGTCTCCTTCTTCAACAGGCCTCCATACAGGAATGCATTTTTGTAATCTATTGAAGGTAAGTGCAGTAGAAAAGGTACGTAATTATGCTGGCCATACCCTATTAAACATATTTCCCTTCCTATCCCTAGAGGAAAGGAACGAAATAGCCATTGAATTGCTGAGGGCCTTAGAGATGCAGAATTACCAATTTACTAAATATATACCAGAGTATTTAGGGCAACTGCTCCTCTATCTGCAACCTACAGAACTAGATGAGATAATAGATGATTTTGAGGAAAAGATAAAACAATCCAGTACCCAGATAGTATTCCTCATCCTAAAGACAGTAGGTGTATGCATTGAAAACTATTCTTCCTATGGAAATAGATTTATGGAAAAGGCAGAAGCAGTTGAAAAAAGGCTAAATAGATTACTAGGTATATTATTAAGTGGTATGGCTTACTTTGACAAAGAGATAAAGACTGAAGCCTTTAGAATAATCGGTAGCCAAATATTTAATTCCAACAAATTGTCCTTAAAGGAAAAGAAACATATTTTTACCTTAATAGGTAAAAAGGTTTTAACCTTGTTAACAAAAAAGGATTATGATGAATTCGTGTTTTTAACCAACTCTGCTTCCCTAAACCATATATATAGATTCATATTAGATTATGAGTATTATCGCGGAAACATTGACTTGAAAAGTAATAAAAAGGTGGCCTTTTTCTCTGGAAGCTTTGATCCCTTCTCCCTTAGCCATAAGGAGATTGCTATTGAGATAAAAGAATTGGGGTTTGAAGTCTATTTGGCTGTTGATGAGTTTTCCTGGTCCAAAAGGACCCAACCCCATAATTTTAGAAGAGAAATAATAAATATGACCATTGCCCATGAAAGGGACATATATTTATTCCCTAGTGAAATCCCTATTAATATAAGTAATGATAAGGATTTAACTAAATTAAGGGCCCTATTTAAAGATAAGGAAGTATATATAGTTGTTGGCACCGATGTATTGATAAACGCCTCTGCCTATAGGAAGAAGGGTCTCATATATGATTTTCCCCATATAGTATTCGATAGGGATAGTGCTAATACAGGGGAAGATGATGAGATAGTATTGGAAAAAAGGCTTAAAGAGATTAAAGGAAAAGTAATAAGGCTATCACTTCCTCCCCGATATAAGGACATAAGCTCAACCCAAATTAGAAAATTTATAGATCTAAATAGGGATATTTCTAAGCATATAGACCCCCTAGTACAGAGGTATATCTATAAATATGGCCTCTATTCCAACGAGCCTGAATATAAATCCTTGGTTCAAACTAAAACCATTGAAACTGAAATAGTAAACAGGATGGAAGATGGTATAATAGATAAGCTGTATAGGGAGTTTGGAGATGAGATTAATATAGATGCCCTGAATGATCTAAAAAATAAATTGGAAGCCAATATCCTATTAATTAGGGAAACCAAGGAGGACACCATATTAGGATTTGCAATATTTCATTGGATTAAAAGCGGTTTGTTATATAATGAATTTAAGGACACTAAAATAACAGATTATCTAAGGAAACACTCTAGGGGAAAACTAGTCCTCATAAATGGCGTATACATTAGGTATATGGATCATTTCCTTATTGAAACCATATTAAACGAAACCTTAGCCTACTGTATTTCACTGGATTACAATTATGCCTTATATAATAATCTTTTGACTAATAAAAATAGGGAATATATAGAAGAATACCTCTTGTTACAAGGATTTATAAAGACTCCTTTTTATCATAATAACAGCCCTATATTTATGGTAGATATGAATAACCCAATGACCTTGACTCAAGATTTAGAAAGCCTGTTAAAGCCTCCCTTTGATAAAAATATGGAGATTGAAAGGGCTATTCAAAAAAGCAGGCAGAAACTAAAGAAATCCATATCCAGCCTATATTCAGGTGAGTTATTACTCTCTTTTAACAGGGATATGATCTATAGTAAATTGATTCAAAAGATTTGCGATATTAATGAAGTACCAATAATACAAAGGGAAAAAAGAATTTTAGGGCCAAATATGTGTGTACCCTTTGGCTCCATATTAAATGGAACCATACTTCCAAATACCATTACTAAAACCATGCATAGTGAAAAAATATATAATCCAAGTATTGATGACTTTACCATATCCAATTTTCCTAATTATTTAAGCCTGGAAGATCAGGCTAAAGTGTTGTACTCCTTTGATAGGCCTATAATTTTAGTAGATGATCTACTCCATAAGGGCTATAGGCTAAATGTAATAGAGCCTATATTAAAGGAGGCCCAAATTGATATCAAAAAAATAGTAGTAGGGATTTTAACGGGAAGAGGAAAGGAAATAGGTTTAAAGAAGAATATAGATGTGGATAGCGCCTATTTCATACCAAACTTAAAAATATGGTTTAATGAAAGCCATCAATATCCCTTTATAGGGGGAGATATGGTCCGCAGGGAAAATTTAAGCCAGGATTATTTAATACCAAGTATCAATCCAATACTTCCATATGTATCCCCAGTATTTATTAAGGATACCTCTGCAAAAGCAATATACGAATTATCAGAAACCTGCTTAATAAATGCAATAGAAATATTTAAAACCATTGAAAAGGTGTATCAGGAAATAAATGAAAGGAATCTAGTAGTTAGGAATTTAAGCCAAGTACTAGTAGCACCAAGAAGGCCTGATATATATATCAGCATGGATTTTAATAGGAATCTAAAACCTTCCACCTATCTGGAAACGGATTTAGAACATCTAAAAAGAATGGAAAATATAGTATACAAAAATAAGCAATAGAAAGTAGGGACAATATGTTAAAATACTATAAATACAAAGATAGATTCCTTTTTTCCTTCCATGAATACAATAAGTATCCTAGGATTGATGAAGAAGAAGCAAAGTGTAATAGTGATAAATTATATTTTTTAAATAGATTAAATCCATTAGAATCCAGAAGAAGTTTTTTAATCAACCACCCCTCCTTATTGTTTATTGAAAAAGAGGATGTAAATCTACTTCTACTAGATGACAAGGATTATTCCAATATAATACCAGATTGGATAAAAGAAAAAATTGACAAAAATTTAGTAGTATCCATAAATACAGAATACCCTAACTGGGAGCATGTACTAACCCAAGAGGATACAAAAAAATGGGATATTAATTTACTTGCTTTAGGAGATGTAGGAAGTACCCTCCTTATAGGCCTCAGGCTTTTAGGTGGAGATTGTATTAATAGAATAGGCATATACGATAGGAATCCAAATAGATTAAAGAGATGGGAATACGAATTGAATCAAATTAGGGGGCCCTTTTATGAAAAAGAATTTCCACCAGTCACTATAATTAGTGAAGATGAACTATTCCACTGTAATATGTTTGTATTCTGTGCCTCTAAGGGGGTACCTGCCTTAGACAGCAAGGTAGAAGATGTGAGAATGGCCCAGTTTGATTCCAATTCAAATATAATAAGGGATTATGCCAAAAAGGCAAGGAATGAAAAGTTTAAAGGAATATTTGCTGTAGTTTCGGACCCTGTGGATCTACTATGTAAGGTGGCCTTTCTAGAAAGCAATAAAAATGAAAAAGGGGAATACGACTTTTTAGGACTGGCTTCAAACCAAATTATAGGATATGGATTGGGTGTTATGAACGCCAGGGCTGCCTTCTATGCTGAAAGGGCCAATATCAGCCAATATATAAAAGAAGGAAGGGTATTTGGACCCCATGGGGAAGGCATTATTGTGGCTAATAGCATAGAAAACTACGATGAAGAAGTATCCCAGTATTTAACAGATAAGACCTTAAATGCCAATAGGGAAATTCGCAGTTTTGGCTATAAGCCCTATGTGGCCCCTGCCCTATCTTCTGGTGCACTATCTATAATTTCCACTATTAAATCCAATTGGTTTTATGGATCTACCTATATGGGTAAGGCCTATATGGGAGCCAAATGTAGACTAATTAGCAATCAAATTGAAATTGAACAGTTAAAATTACCCCCTGATTTATTTAGTAAAATTAACAAAAGCTATGAAAGGCTAGTGAGTATAATATGACAGAATATTATTTAATATTGCCGGAAAAGCCTTCACCTTTTCTGGAAAAAATGATAGATATGGCTACTAATACTATTGAATATGAAGTATTAGATGATCATAGGAAACTACCTGATTTAAGGAATAAAAAGATAATATTTGCCATAGAGCTACCTAATACAGGAATTAGCAATAACCTAAACCATATATTCATGGAGCTCTTTTCCAGAGGCCCCCATGCCCTTTTAGGCTCCCAAGGAATCCTTTTAGTCCATAGTAACTACCAATATTTTACCAAAACCTCTGCCCAATCCATAATTTTTTTAAGTAATTTACTTGGATGCAGATTCCCTGGAAGGCCTTTGGTAGAAGCCACAGGAAATTTAGATAATCTCATCCCACTACAAAAGGTTTATAAACTGCCTTTAGAGGAGATCTGTTTTAAACTGTGTAAAGAATTGGGGGAGAGGTTTAGCCAAGAAAAAATATCTAAAGTAGAGGACCCAAATATTTTAGTCCTCCATTCTAGTAACAGGCATACTTCCAACACTTTAGCCCTATGGGATATGGTAGCCAAACATTTAGATGGAGTAGATATTACCGAAATAAATATTGAAAATGGCACCATTGTAGATTGTATGGGCTGCTCCTATAAAACCTGCAAGGAATACGGTCAACAAATTAGCTGCTATTATGGAGGTATAGTGGTAGAAGAAGTGTATCCAGCAATATTAAAAGCAGATGCCCTAGTATTTATTTGCCCCAATTATAACGATATGCTTTCCGCTAACATTGTAGCCCTAATAAATAGATTAACAGCCCTATTTAGGAAGACCAAATTTTATGATAAAACCCTATTTTCCATAATAGTATCCGGCCATTCTGGAGGAGATGCCCTGGCTAAACAACTGATCAGCAGTCTCAATATCAATAAAACCTTTAGATTGCCTCCCTATTTTTCCCTTATGGCAGTAGCCAATGATAGGGGGGCCATAAAAAAGGTACCAAATATAGAAACTAGAGCCAAGGAGTTTGCGGAAAATATGCTTAATGGAATATGTAGGTAGCTTTGTCCATAAAAAAGAAAATATAATATAATAAAAAGATGTGGAAGGATGTATAGTATGGAAAAGATACAAATTAAAGAAGAGGTGGATAAACTTAAAAAATCCCTTTTTCAGCTTCCCCAAGGGAATTATGACCAAAAGGAAGCTGAAAATATAATGAATAGAATATTAAAAATCCATCCACCCATCCTATATTCCCTTGTAGATAAGGGGGGGAAGATTAAATTAATAACTACCAACATCACAGGAGATCCATTATATTCCCATTTAAAGGGAAAAACCCCCAGGGGTTGGGAGGGGACAAATCTCACCTGGGATGATATACCAGGAATTGGTGGACAAACTGTACTGGTAAGGATAGGTTATTCTAATAGTGGAAAGGGTCACAGTAGTCATAACTTAGAATTACACGAAACTGCCCATGCCATTGATTCCTATGTATTTGATGATATTAGTCAAAGCTATGAATTTATTAAGATCAAAGAAAAGGAAAAGAAGAATTTATTTGGTGATAACACATATTTCGATTATAATGAGGAGTATTTTGCAGAAATATTCACCATGTATTATTTAAATGAATCAACCTATAAGCAATTAAAAGAAAACGCACCAGAATCCTTCCAGTTTATAAAATCTCTGCCCAACCGAATATAAAAAATTCCCTGTATAGGGTGATGATCACCCTATACAGGGAATTTTTTGTTTATAATGGCTATATTTATCTATGCCTTGGCTTCCTTTCCATATTTTTCTTTTATATATTTATCTATACCAGCCGCTGCTTTTTTACCTGCTCCCATAGCAAGTATTACAGTTGCTGAGCCAGTTACAACGTCACCACCAGCAAAGACCCCTTCTCTTGAAGTTTGTCCATTTTCGTCCACCACAATACATTTTTTATCATTAATCTCTAATCCAGCTGTAGTTGCAGGAATAAGTGGATTTGGAGTAGTACCTAGGGCCATTATTACTGTATCAACTTCTATTTCGAATTCAGAACCTATAATAGGTATAGGTCTTCTTCTACCTGATTCATCAGGTTCACCTAACTCCATCCTTTGACATCTAATGCTCTTTACCCATCCATTTTCATTTCCAATTATTTCAATAGGATTAGTTAAGAATTCAAACTTAACTCCCTCTTCTTTTGCGTGGTGAACTTCTTCCACCCTGGCTGGCAATTCCTTTTCTGTCCTCCTATAAACTATCCAAACTTCTGCACCAAGTCTAAGGGCTGTCCTAGCAGCGTCCATTGCAACGTTTCCACCACCAACAACAGCTACCTTGCTGCCAACCTTGATTGGGGTATCATAATCCTCCCTAAAAGCCTTCATTAGATTATTCCTAGTTAGGAATTCGTTAGCAGAAAATACTCCATTTAGGTTTTCTCCCGCTATTCCCATAAACTTAGGAAGTCCAGCACCAGAACCTATAAATACCGCATGGAATCCTTCTTCGTTTAAAAGGGAGTCAATAGTTACAGTCCTTCCCACTATCACATTGGTCTCTATCTTTACTCCTAATTTCTTTAAATTTTCTATTTCTGGTTTCACTACCGTTTCCTTTGGTAGCCTAAATTCTGGAATTCCATACACTAAAACTCCACCTGGCTCGTGTAGAGCTTCGAATATGGTTACATCGTAACCTTCCTTAGCAAGATCTCCTGCACAGGTAATCCCTGCTGGGCCAGAACCTATAACTGCCACCTTAAATCCGTTCTTTTCCTTGGTCTGGGCTAAATCGATATTATGCGCCCTTGCCCAGTCAGCTGCAAATCTTTCAAGCTTTCCAATGGAAACTGGCTCCCCTTTGATTCCCAAAACACATACCTTCTCACATTGTTCTTCCTGAGGGCAAACCCTTCCGCATACTGCAGGCAAAGCAGTTTGTTCTGCTAATACACGGGCAGCTTTTTCAAATTCACCTTCTGCAATATGTTTAATAAATCTAGGTATATGAATATTTACTGGACAATTGCCTACACAGGGATGATGTTTACAGTTTAAACATCTTTTAGCTTCAGCCATTGCCTCTTCTTCCGTATATCCTAAACAAACTTCATCGAAGTTTGTAATCCTTTCCTTTGGATCCTGTACTGAAATTGGAACTCTCTTAAATCTATCCATTAATTAGCACCTCCATGTTGGCATGTTTGGGTCTTGGTTTCGCCTTTTTTTGCCAGTTCTATTTCTTCTTCCCTATATTGGGCTAATCGCTTTAATGCCTCATCAAAATCTACCTGATGACCATCAAACTCTGGTCCATCTACACAGGCAAATTTAGTTTCATTGCCAACGGTTACCCTACATGCACCGCACATTCCCGTTCCGTCCACCATAATTGGATTAAGGCTAACGACGGTTTTGATTCCCAATTTCTTTGTTAGGAGAGATACGAATTTCATCATTATCATTGGTCCAATGGCTATTACCATATCATATTTTTTGCCTTGATTGAGGATTAGCTCTTCCATAAGGCCTGTTACCATACCGTTAAATCCATAGGACCCATCATCTGTAGAAACATACACATTTTCTGCTACTTCCTTCATTTTATCTTCTAAAATAACTAATTCTTTGGTCTTGGCCCCAATTATAACATCTACTCCTATTCCATGCTCATGGAACCATTTGGCTTGAGGATATACAGGAGCTGCTCCCACTCCCCCTGCCACAAATAGCACTTTTCTTTTTTTAACATCGTCAATGTCTTCATTTACATACTCTGATGGCCTTCCAAGGGGACCTACAAAGTCCTTTAGATAGTCGCCTTCTTCAAGAGCTGCAATCTTCCTTGTAGAACAACCCATAGCCTGGATTACTATGTTTACAGTTCCCTTTTCCTTATCATAGTCACAGATGGTTAGAGGAATCCTTTCACCTTGTTCATCGGCTATTACTATGACGAATTGGCCTGGTTGAGCTGAGTTTGCAACCCTTGGAGCTAAAACGTCCATTGAAACAATGTTAGGGGCAAGATTTTTTTTCTCAACAATCTTGTACAATAGTAACTCCTCCCTCACTAAATTTTATCATATTAATTATACAGTATTTAATTTAATTATAAAAGAATAGTTATTTATATGACTAATGCCTCTATAAAAAAATATTGAAATAATAAAAATAAAAGCCATTATTAATGGGATATAAGTGCTGATCTGTAAGATATAGCCCCGATAGGTAATATATTCCTTCAATAGCCACAAATAGAAATGGTACTTCCTGTTTAAATAGATTACAAAAGACATTAATCGTCATATAATTAACGATTTCCTTCACAATAAATATAACATAAAGACTTTTATTATTCAATAGATAATTGATTTTAAATAATATATGATATATTTTTATTTCTCAAATAAATGAGCTTTAAAGGCCTTTTATCCCTTACAAAAACTTTTATTGACAGCATATTATCAATCTCAAATTAATACTAATCCTTCCCTGTTTCCATAAAAAGACCTCCCCGAATCATATTTCAGGGAAGCCTCTTTACTACATATTTTCAATTACATTTATTACCCATTTTTTAGAAATTACCCTGGGAATACCAAGGGCAGCCTTTACCACCTCTTCCAAATAGGCTAAAGATACTACATAATAAATTGGTAGTTTCAGGACTACAGAACCTAAAAAGGCTAAAGGAACACCAACAAACCAAACAGTTCCCATTTCCAGTAACATAGAAAACCTAGTATCCCCTCCACCTCTAAAAATTCCTACTATCAAGGTGCCATTTAAAACCTTTATGGTAAAAAATATGGCTAATACAAGGAGCAACCTTTTAGACATAATATAAACTTCAGGGCTTAAATTCCTAAAGGCCATTAGAATTATATCTCTAGTAGAAACCAATATAATACTGAGGATAGTTCCTAACACAAGGGCCAATTTTATAAATTTATTGGCATATTCTACTGCAGTATCCTCCTCATCCGCCCCTATTTTATTTCCCACCATTACGGTACAGGCATTGGCCAGCCCCCTAGTTGCCACCATGAATACATTTTGTACAGTACTTAGTATCTGAACGGAGGCGGTAGCTTCTGTACCAATTTTAGCATAGGCTATAGAATATAATACATTGCCTAAAGACCACAGGGCTTCATTTATTATTACTGGATAGGCAGTCTTAAAATATCTATTTACAAAATTTTTACTCCAATCAGTCATCTCTTTAATGCTTCCTGCCAATGGGTTGCTAGAATCTGAATATATGGCATATAGGATAAGTACTATTTCCACTCCTCTGGCTATTAGGGTACCATAAGCTGCACCTTTAATGCCCAATTTTGGAAAACCAAGCTTCCCAAATATAAGTAGATAATTAAATAATCCATTGGTCACAAAGGATACTATGCTTACCACCATAGGCATCTTAGCCTGCCCAATACTTCTAGAAGCCACAGCATAACAAAAACTTATACCAGTAATTATATAGCTTAAGGAGACTATCCTTATATAATCTACCCCTAATCTTATAACTTCCCCATCTTTGCTAAAGATCCTCATTATATGATCTGGCATAAACAAAACGGCTAATGTAAACATGAATCCTAATAGAGTGCTGATTCCAATGGCTAGTCCCAGTATCCTTCTAATATTAACCTTATCCTTTTTGCCCCAAAACTGGGATATGAATATGGAGGAACCAGTTGCTACCCCAAAAATGGTTACTGAATAAAAGAAAAATACCTGATTGGCCAATCCTACAGCTGCAAGGCTTTCCTTTCCCAGGCTAGTAATCATAAGGGTATCCAGCATATTTACAGATGAAGCTATTAGATTTTGTAATGTAATTGGTAATGCTATGCCCATCATTGCCTTATAAAAATCTCTGTTTTCCCTTGTATTAACCATACCTATCCTCCATAAAATATATTTAATCAATATTAATGATTCTATCATATTTTTGATTTTATGTATATATTACAAATGTCTAATAGAAATATTCATATAAATTTTGATATAAATCAATTAATTTGGTTATAAATTTTGATAAGATAAAGTAAATAAATTTTGGAGGTATTACTATGAATGATAAAGAAATCCATTGGGAAAATGAGTCCCTTACCGAATTGGTAAACTATATATTGAAAAACCATCATGGCTATCTAAAAAAGGAAATGCCCCTATTAAGTAAATTAACAACTACCATATTAAAAGTCCATGGTTCAGACCATAGGGAACTTTCACAAGTTCATAGATTATTCCATATTATTAAAATCAATTTTGACCAACATAATATAATTCAGGAAAAAAATATATTGCCTTTGATAAAAATATATGAAAGAAGGCCATCCAAAGAAACCTTGATAGAAATATTGGAAGAAATAGATCTCCTTGGAAAGTAGCAGGATGATATTGAATACTTATTAAAAGAATTAAGAAAGGTAACTAATGAATATACTGCTCCAGAAGATGGATGTGCTACCTATGATAGAACTTTTGAATCTTTAAGGGAACTGGACTCAAATATAAGGGAGCATCTACATTTAGAGAATAATATCTTATTGCCAAGATTGAAAAATGAATTGAACAAATACTAAAAAGGGACAAAAATAACTTCCCATCATTAGTGCCTTGCACCAGAAATGGGAAGTTGTTTTTATTATTTCTGTAGTATTATAATAGCTTGATAAGTTGGAGCCGGGTATCAATGTTTACTTTACATATTTTAATAGTCTATAAACCGTTAAATATGATTGTTCTTTTGTATAATTACCTAGTGGATCAAAATTCGCTCCATCCCCTTCCATTATTGAGATACCAAGCTCTTCTATATAACAAGATGTAATAAATTCTATATGCTCCTTAGCCCAGCTAGAAAACTTGTGTTCATCTTTAAAACTAATTTTACCTCTATTGGTGCTATCTACTCCCAATAGATTAACCATGTTTCTTAATATTTTAGCTGCCTGTTCTCTAGTTAGCAAATCCTGTGGACCAAATTTTCCATTTCCGTAGCCTTCAATAATATTTAAACTATAAGCAGCCAATACAAACTTATCTTCTGTATCTTCGAATACATTTTTATTTAAATGTATGCCCTTCTCATTTAATATTTCTTCCATATCTTTTCCTGTGTGCTTACCAATAGCTGCTATCATAAGTCTTGTAAATTCAGCCCTTGTTATAGGGTCCTTATAATTTCCCTGTAGCTCCAATGGAACTATTCCTTCTATGACTGCATTATCTACAGTATCCTTTGCCCATTTGGATGGCTCATTTTCTTCCACCTGTTTTATTAGATGGAAGGTCCAAGAACCATTATCTACCTTACCAGTATAAGTATAATTGTCATATTTCCCATAAAGGTCAACAAATATATATCCATATGGTTTATTAACCCATTCTCTTCCTATAACTATGTATTCATCATTAATTTCATCATACCTTACATCACAGATATACTCACCTGATGGAACGCTAGGATTTTCAGGTACTGAATAAAAATAAAAGCTAGCCTTATAATTAGAATCTTCATCTAAGTACACTTTTAATGTTAAACCGGTATGTCCCTGGTTTGCATAATATGAACCCCTATAGGTGCCTATGAAATTTTGCAATTTGGAATCTGCTTCATCTGCAAAAGAACTAAAAGGTAAAGATAGTATCATAAGGCCAACCAATAGCAGTAAAACAATCCCTTTTTTACCCTTCATAAAATATCCCTCCTAAATATTCAGAATAGTTAACGTAAATATGTACCATATTATAACATCAAATTACAAAATTTTCTATGTACTTATAGATAAATAGTTCCTTTTTATCTTATTGATTCATAGTTAAAGTACACAATATTTTCCAGTCTCCAAAGCCATAAAACCCTTATTCCTAATTACATACCAATCCCATATCCAAATGCCCTTTTTGTACAAAAATAACCTCTCCCCATCATGGGGAAAGGTTAGGGATTTTTTATATATCCTATAGCTTCCAAAAAATGTCCATCACCAAAAATGGGAAATTATTTGTAATAATTCATTAATGTTTTAATAAGTTAGCAAATTGGTACCTGGTACCAATGATTCTATTCTATCCATGGCTACTTTTTCTATATCCTTTATTTTGGATTCAGCCAACTCTCTATTGTCTCCCTTTGAATATACATATATTTTAATCTTTGGTTCTGTTCCTGAGGGCCTTATGGCATACCAGGAACCATCATCTAAAATATATTTCAACACATTGGATTTAGGATTACCAGTCTCATCATACAAATAATCTATAGTATTATTTAATCTCATACTTCCTATAGTGGTAATAGGGTTCTGTCTAAAGGATTTCATTATTTTATTTATCCTTTCTCTACCTTCTATACCTTCAAGGACAATGGATATAAGCTTTTCTGAATAATATCCATATTGGCCATACAGTTCTTCTAATCTTTCCAATAGATTTTTCCCTTTATCTTTGTAGAAGGCTGCCATTTCTGCTATTAACATAGATGAAATAACCCCATCCTTATCCCTTACAAGGGTATCATATACATAGCCTATACTTTCCTCATAGCCAAATATAAAGGTATACTCCTTGGTAATATCGAACTCATTAGCCTTTCCACAGATATGTTTAAATCCTGTTAGAGTTTCTATGGTAGCTATATTATAATCATCAGCTATAGCCCTACCTAGGTCTCCAGTTACTATGCTCTTTACTATAGCTCCATTTTCAGGTAAGGTTTTGTTTTCATATCTTGAGGATAGGATATAATCCACCAACAACGCTCCCGTTTGGTTGCCATTTAAGAATACATATTCTCCCTTTTTATCCCTTACCATACAGGCTACCCTGTCACAATCTGGATCTGTTGCTATTAATATGTCTGCAGACTTTTCCTTGCCTAACCTCTTTGCATATTCAAAGGCCCTTACATCCTCTGGATTAGGATAGCCTACTGTTGTAAAATCTGGATCTGGATTTTCCTGCTCCTGTACTACAAAAACATTTCTAAATCCCCTCTCCTTAAGTATCCTTCTTACCAATTTGTTTCCAGTACCATTTAAGGGAGTGTATACTATCCTTATATTCTTGTCTATATCATCCCTTATTGCTAATTTCTTAATCTTTTCTATATATTCATAATCAATTTCTTTTCCAATATATTTAATAAGACCTCTATCCAAAGCTTCTTCCAAATCCATTATTTTTATTTTGGAAAAATCTCCAATATTTTTTATATTATTTAGTATCTCTTCCGCCATATCATCTAATATTTGGGAACCTTCCTCCCAATATACTTTGTACCCGTTATAGTCCTTAGGATTGTGGCTAGCTGTAACCACTATTCCAGAAATAGTATTTAGGCTTCTTATAGCATAGGACAGGAGGGGAGTTGGTCTTATATCTTCAAATAGATATACCCTTATCCCATTGGCTGCTAATACCTGGGCTGCTATTTGAGAGAATTCTTTGGAGAAATGTCTTACATCGTAGGCAATGGCTACACCCCTTTCCATAGCTTCTTCGCCCCTACTAACTATTGTATCTGCTAGACCTTGGGTGGCTAAAGATACGGTATATCTATTCATCCTATTAGTACCAGCCCCAATTTTACCCCTTAAACCAGCTGTTCCAAAGGTCAAATCCCTATGGAATCTATCCTCTATTTCCCTTACATCTTCCTTAATAGCCCTTAATTCTTTTTTGGTATATTCATCAAAATAATCGCTTTCTAACCAATATTTGTATTTTTTTAGGAAATCCATATTAAACCTCCCAAAAGCTTATCTATTTAAGAATTCTAAAGCATTTTTTACCTGGAGCAAAACTCCTATAGCTAGGCAATCTTCATCTATATCAAAATAAGGGGTATGACCCTGATGGATTATTCCCTTATTTTTATTACCAGAACCTAGCTGGAAGAAGGCAGCAGGTCTTGCTTCAGCAAAATAGGAAAAATCCTCTACCCCAAAACTTGGGTAGGGTATTTCAAATACACTATTATCACCCAATATATTTAAACTGTTTTCTTTTACTATATCCACCATAAAATCGCTGTTTATAAGTGACGTATAGCTTTCCTTTCTTATAAATTCCCCTCTGCCTCCCATGGACAGAGGAATTTGTTCAACTATATCCTTGATCTTTTGTAATACCAGCTCTCTAGACTCCTTGTTCAAAGTTCTAACTATCCCTGTCATTTCAACCTTATCGGCGATTATATTGCCCCCAGAGCCTCCCTGTATAGTGCCTAGGGTTACGACTGCAGAGCTTCTAGGATCCACATTCCTACTAACCACAGTCTGCAAAGCCACTATTACCTGGCCTGCAATCACAATTGCGTCTATCCCATCTTGGGGGTAGGCTCCATGGCTGTTTTTACCGTGTATTATTATTTTGATCATGTCGGAAGCTGCCTTCATCTGACCATATTTGATCCCAATCTGCCCCGTTTCAATGCTATTATCCACGTGGAGGCCAAAAACCCCATCTACATAAGGGTCCTCCAATACTCCTTCCTCTATCATCCTTTGGGCTCCTCCCACCGTTTCCTCGGCAGGTTGAAAGATTAGCTTTATATTTCCCCTTATATTATCCCTTATACTGTTTAACATTCTTGCAGCCCCTAATAGTATGGCAGTATGGGCATCGTGGCCACAGGCATGCATTTTTCCTCTTATCTTAGATTTGTAGGAAACATCCTTTTTATCATCTATAGGCAGGGCATCCATATCTGCCCTTAACCCAACGGTTTTCCCTACTTCTTTTCCCCTAATAATCCCCATAACTCCCGTATCTGCAACTATTTTATGCTCAATTTCCATTTCCCTTAAATATTCTATAATCCTATCCCTGGTCCTGTATTCTTCCAATGATAATTCCGGGTGCTGATGGAAATCCCTGCGAATATCTATTATCCATTTTTCTATATCATACACTTTAGATCTTAAAAGGTCATTATTTATCATATATTCACCTCATATTTTGGCTTTATTATATTATATCATATGATATAGATAAAATTAAAAACATCCCTGATTTCTAAACTTCATTAGAAATCAAAGATGTTTTATATTTTATTCTATAAATTTAAGTACCTTTTAACCCTTAAGTAAACTATTCCTGATAGAATTACTTACTATTTACAGATAACTTTGGCTCTACATGAATCATACAATGTTTTACATCCTCAATATTATCTTCAATTACATCAT
Source organism: Tissierellia bacterium (assembly GCA_012728725.1). Classification (GTDB taxonomy): domain Bacteria; phylum Bacillota; class Clostridia; order Tissierellales; family Tepidimicrobiaceae; genus JAAYEM01. The sequence goes on from JAAYEM010000066.1 coordinate 53,011, forward strand.
GTACATATTCTGCAATTTCATGTCCTTTTGTTACAGTAATATTGTTGTCTACAAATATTTCTATATCCACATATATTTTGTTGCCAAAATTTCGTGTTTTTAAGCTTTTTATCCCCTCTACTCCTTCAACATCCATTGTTAAGTTTTTTATTCTCGTTATAGTTTCTTCATCGGCTGACTCATCTACCAATCCCCTTATTGATTGTAAATATAAGTCTATTCCAACCTTTACAATAAAAACACTTACTATAATTGCAGCAATTGGATCTAAAATTTCCAATCCCAGCCTAGCCCCTAAAATACCTACAAAAGTTCCTATTGATGATAATGCATCTGATCTATGGTGCCATGCATCAGCTTCCATAGAAATACTCTTGATTTTTTTGGCCACCTTTATGGTATACCAATACATCCCCTCTTTAGCCACAATAGATAATACCGCAGCTATTAATGCAATTTTCCCTGGAACTTGAATATTGCCGCTTCTCAATATTTTTATCCCTTCATAACCAATAAATAAGCCTGTACCAGTTAAAATAATGCTCAATAGCTTTGCAAATACAGGCTCATATTTTTCATGGCCATAGGGATGTTTTTCATCTGCATCCTTTGAAGATATCTTAAGTCCAATAATTACTACCAAAGTAGTTAATACATCGGACAGGGTATGAATTCCATCAGCTAACATTGCACTACTCTTTCCTATAATTCCTGCTACAACTTTAACTATACATAAAGTTATGTTGATAATTATTGTAATTATCGATACTTTTACTCCTAATTTGAAATTCCCCATAATATTTCCTCCATAATATTACATATTTATAATCAACTTCAGTTCTATAAGTTTGAATCATCCTCATAAACCTCATACAGAAAATATAAATCTATTAGATCTTTCCCGCTAAAACAATAATACCCAGATTGAAAACTTATACAAATGACATATTTTACTACTTTATTATGATAGCCTTGATTAAATTAGACTTAACCAAGGCTATCATTTTATGTTCCAGTAAAATATTAATTAATCCCTTATTAACCCCTTCTTGCTTTACCTGTAATATGCTCAATTTCAACTTTTACAACATTTGTAACATCAAAATCTTCTTCTAAGTGCTTTATGCCTTCCTCCATAAATTTTGGACAATATTTCTCTAACAATAGAGTAAGGGCATGCCTTTTTTCTTCTGCATCAGCAATCTTTGCAGTTCCAAATACCATTACACTGGCATAATTGGTCACAAATTCCTCTGGTAAAAGTTGAGTTTCTCCTACATAGGTAAATGATACCTTGCTATTATTTTTTACATTGTGAAAAACATTACCTTGCTAAGCTTTGGACTAAGCACCCTGTTCAAACCATCGCCGATAAGATAGAAGGTTATTACAGTAAAAATAATAGCAAGACCTGCAAAAACACACATCCACCAGCCGTTTACCAAATAGCTCTTCCCATTTTGTATTATTTGACCCCAGCTGATAATATTTGGATCTCCAAGTCCTAAGAAGGCTAAACTAGATTCAGTTAAAATTGCTCCAGAAATACCCATTGTAGTATTGGCTACAATTGGGAATATTCCATTTGGTATAACATGTTTGAAAAGAATTTTTATACGGTTTTCTCCTATGGCTTCTGCTGCTTTTATAAAGGTTCTTTGTCTCAGACTCATTGCCTGAGCACGCATTAGCTTAGCATTGCCAACCCAAGTTGTAAGTCCAATAACCACCATAACATTAAATAAACCTGATCCAAACAGTGCAACAACTATAAGTATTAAGAAAAATGACGGCATCATCATGAAGATATTAATCATTTCCCCAATAATTCCATCAATCTTGCCACCAAAGTATCCGGCAAATCCACCAAGTAATGTTCCTATAATTCCAGCTATTATAGCTGCTGTAAATCCAACAATAAGTGAAGTTCTTGCCCCATAAAGGATCATAGACAAAATATCCCTACCCAGCCCGTCTGTACCAAGTAAATATTCCCTACAGGGTGCCACAACCATATCATCTGATAAGGCGTATGGATCATGTGGTGCTAATATAGGTGCAAGTAGTGCTATTACTAGAAGTATAATAAGCATAATACAACCGGTTCTAAGCTGTGGATTTCCGTTAATTGTTTTTATTGCATTATTTAGTCTCATATATTTCCAGCCCCCTTCCTATCTACACTCATGACTAATACGTGGATCAAGTACAGAATAGAGTATGTCAACTACAAGCATCATAACGGCAACTGAAATACTCAGCACTAGATAAATTCCCATAAGCAGTGGATAATCCCGTCGGGTAATGGCTGTCATAACAAGACTTCCCATTCCAGGCCAAGAGAATACAATCTCAATAATTGCAGAACCCATTACCAGATATGCCAATTGAATCCCAAAAACTGTGATAGTTGGCAATATAGCATTGCGAAAAATATATTTTCTAAAGATACGTTTTTCTGGTACTCCTGTTGCTCTAAGGGTTGTGATAAAATCTTCTCCCATTACCTGAATAATAGAAGAACGAGCTATACGAAAATAATAAGGAATTAGTGTCAAGGTCAATGCTGAAACTGGCAGTATCATGTGCTTCATAATGTCAAGAGCTTTTGCAAATCCTTCGTGGTCAGCCCTCATATCAATCATCCCAGAAGTTGGCAAAATACGTAATGTGGATGCAAAGATCAATATAAGCATAAGGCCCAACCAAAAGCTTGGTGTTGAGTCAAAGAGATAGCTAACACTACCAACAATCATATCCAGCTTTGAACCCACCCTACGGGCACAGAAAATCCCTATAGCCGTACCAATAATAGCTGCTAAAACAGCTGATGTTAGTGCCAACATGGCTGTAGGTCCCAAACGTTGGACAATCATATCCCAAACAGGTTCATTGGTATAAATGGAAACCCCCATATCTCCCTTTAGCAAATTTCCCACATATTTTCCAAACTGAACAATTTTAGGCTGATCTAAACCGTATTTTTCAGTAAGCTCTGCAATCAACTCAGGATTAGGGTTATCTTTCCCAACAAGTATTCGAATTGGATCACCAGGTGCTGCATGGATAATTACAAAATTTATACACAATGCTGCAATTATACATAAAATTCCAGTCAATATCCGTCGTCTCAAATACCTCGCCATAAAATATCACCCTTCTTCTTTACCTAATATTTGAATTGAAGAATTTGCAAAACTATTCCACATATATTTCTTCACGTCTTTCAAAACTGTTTCGATACTTGTCTATACTTTCCTTATAATGTGAATATATATAATTCATCATAAGAAAAATAAACCTGGTTACTGGCGACGTATCTATCAAGTCTATTTCTTTATTTCTATTCACATTAAATATTAAAGAATAGTCTGATAGATCATTAAAGGGATTAATTATACTATCTGATATTGTTATTACAGTACATCCGCCATCCTTGGCAGTTTTGGTATGATCTAAAGTATATTTATAATGGGGAGAAAATGAAACTGCTATAACAAGAGAATCTTCATCCATTTCGTAAAGAATATCCCTTTCCCTATACAGTAACCTAAAGAAGTATACTTCTTTACGCATTTTCTCTAATACATGTAATAGTTCTGATGCTACTCCAAAGGAATCCATATAACCAATAATAAGAATCTTTTTCTTGGTCATTATAATATGGCATATCTCTACAAATTCGTCAAAATCAATATATTGATAAGCCCTATTTCCCTGTGTAATTTGTTTTTCTATATAGCTATCTATCTCAGATAATAGTACCTCACTAAAAAAATCTTTCTCACCAATACTTTGAACTATATTTTTTACATTTCTAAGGGCACTTGTTCTCATTGCATTATTCATATCAGTATAACCTTCGAAGCCTAAAGCATATGAGAATCTAATAACTGTGGCTTCACTTACGGAGGCTTTTTGTGCTAACTGATATGCAGTATCAAATAATGCTTCTTCAAAATTATCTAGTATGTATTTTGCAACTTTCTGTTGAGACTTTGATAAATCACCAATTTTATCTTTGACTAAACTTATAAAATCCAAATCCATATTCCCCCCTTTCATTATTTTAATAATGATGTAGTTTTTCCTTCATTTTATTTAGTGTTGTATCTTTTACTTCCTTTTTCATAATAATACTTTATTAAATATCTGTCAAGAATATTTCTGAACTTTAAAATTAATTATATTTTTTAAAGGATTTTTAAAATAATATAGGTTTCTAACAATTCCAATAAATCAGCTTATTTATAAGCCTTTTATTGTTTCTATTTTAGTAGAAAATGTCCCCTCTTAAATTTGTCCAATATCTATTTCATTGTTCAAAAAACAATTTTATGTTATACTAAAAATTATTATTTGCTATTTGACTCGACACAAGGAGGTAAAATCATGATTTCTACACAAAAGCTTTGTACTGATTGGGATTTGTCACAACTTTACTTATCCTTCCATGACCCTTCTTTTACTAATGATCTGGCTCAAGTTGAAGCTGATTTTTCACAAATAAAGGCAATGCTATTACAGGAAAATAAAATTACTCCCTCATACCTATTAAAATGTTTACAAAGGATGGATGAGGCTAATTTGCTATTTAGCAAGGTTTCATCATATGTCAATTTAACTCTATTAGTAGACTCATCCCATTCTATTGCATTGCGTTTTTCTGATAGAATTTCCGCCCTTGAAGCTGCTTCACAACAATGTATAACACTACTTCAACATAAGATAAGTACTTTGAACAATATTGAAGATCTGATTTCTAACTGTGTGGATCTACAGCCCTATGCATTTATGCTGCGTGAAAGCTATAAATTAAGCAAACATAGGGCACCCATGGATATTGAAGATGTTATTTTTCAAATGCAGCTTACTGGCGGAAAGGCATGGCAGGCCCTTAGAGATTCCCTTGACGGGGCTGCAAGAGTTTCAATTACACTTAATGGCGAAGAAAAAACATTGCCTTTATCTGCAGTTCGTGCTATGGCTTCAAGCCCATGTAGAGAAACAAGACAGGCAGCATATCAAGCTGAGCTAGCATCCTATAAATCCTATGAAGTCCCCATGGCAGCTTGCCTAAATGCAATAAAAGGTGAAGCGTTAACTACCATACAATTGCGTGGTTATAAATCAGTACTTGACCGTATGCTAGATATTAATAAAATGGATCAGCAGACCCTTAATGCCATGATGGACTCAATAGAAGAATATCTACCAGCATTTCACAGATATTTAAAGGCTAAATCTAAACTACTTAAACACAAAAATGGTCTACCCTGGTATGATTTACTGGCCCCAGTTGGGAAAACTGTCCGTACATTTACATATGAAGAAGCCTACCACTTTTTAACTGATATATTCACTGCTTTTGATAAAGATATGGGTAGCTTCATTAGGCATGCCTTTGAAAATCGCTGGATTGATGCCTTACCCAAAGAAGGCAAAATTGGCGGTGCCCTATGTGCTGATCTGCCTTCCCTTCGTCAAAACCGTATATTTGTCAATTTTGGTGGTTCTTATTCCCATGTATTAACCCTTGCTCATGAGTTAGGTCATGCTTTCCATTTTAGATGTTTAGACGATATACCTCTGGTTATGCGTGATGCACCTACTCCTATTTGTGAAACTGCATCTATTTTTAACGAAACCATCGTGCAAGAACAATTACTTAAGTCTGCTAGCCCTGAAGAAGGTATTTTTATTCTTGAAGCTAGACTAAGTGAAGCTACCCAGACTGTGGTTGATATTTATAGTCGATTTTTGTTTGAAAAGGAAGTATTTGAGCGTAGAAAAAGCCATAGCCTTTCTGCAGATGAGCTGTGTGAAATAATGCTAGATGCCCAGCGTGCTGCTTATGGAGATAGTCTAGATCCAGATTATCTTCACCCTTATATGTGGATGTGTAAGGTTCATTATTATATACCTGAATTTCATTATTACAACTTCCCATATACATTTGGTTTGCTATTTGCTAAAGGGCTTTATAGGCGTTATAAAGATAATCCTGAAAGCTTTATGGAAGAATATAGGGATTTGCTAAAATCTACCTGTTCTGACTACATGGTAGGAATAGCTGCTCGTGCCAACATTGATATCCACAGTAGGTCTTTTTGGGATAGCTCCCTTGATATGATTGTGGAAGATATAAATGCCTTTATAGGGCTTTGTGAGAAGAATAAATATAGTTTATAAAACATAAAATTTGATTCCCATTTTTATAAAATATTTCCATGGGCTATTGGAGTTACATTAACAATATTTCCCTAAATAAAAAAGATAGCCTACCTAAAGGCTATCCTTTTTATTTATAATAAAAGTCTTGATCAGATTTAATCCAACCAAGACTTTAATATTTACTATTTAAAAATACCTAAAGGTTTTCCCACAGGTAAAAACTCTCTTCCAAAATGTTCATTTAGAACGGAAGCTGCAGAGCCATAGAAGGTATAAGGAAGGATACTCCCTCTGTAATACCCAATTTTTGGCTAAATGCTACCAAAGTAACCATAGCTAGTCCAAATAATCCTAGAGCAGAAGGATCTGCTTAGTAACTTTAATGTTTTGCGTATGTGTTTTTTCCATAAGTACCTCCCTAAATATTACTATATATTTGACCTCCATTATAATACCATAGTTTTAGAATAATAGGAAGATATAGTTGTATGTTAATGTAGGTCTCCTTTTTTATTTCATTATATACTAATCCCATATCCAAAAGCCCCATGATGGGTACAGGTTTTAGCAGCCTCCTCTGCAGCAGCTTGTAAGGTCTCTCCCATCTCCTCATCTTTAAGGATTCCCACCAATAATCTAGAAATAAAACTATCTCCTGCCCCTAAGGTATCCAGTACTTTTACAGGAACAATCCCCTGCTCATAGAATTTCCCTTCATACAAAAGGCAGGCTCCCCTAGAGCCCTTTGTTACAAGAACTATATCAGGTCCATAAGTGTGAACCTTCATTAGAAAATCCCTTATCTCCTGGTCTGTCATTTCACTTCCAGAAAAAAAGGCATAATCTATATAGGGTAAAACTTCCTCCATATATTCCTTAGTATAATGATTAGAAAAATCGAAGGCTATAGGCCTATTAGTACTTTTCAATAGGGGTAGCTGCTTTTCTATACCACTGTATATATTTGTATATATGACATCGTAAGCTTTGATGAAGTCTATATCTTCTTTAGTAAGTTTAATATTTCTAGATACACCTCTATCATTACCTAGGAATTTCCTATCCCCATCTATCAATTTAACATTGACATAGGCATTAGCTCCCTCTAATACTCTAGTTCTAGAAATATCTACCCCTTCATTTGTCAAGGCTTTAAGGATATGCTTCCCTTCCCTATCATGACCAAGGCAGCCTAAATAAGCTGTATCAACTCCATATCTTTTGCTAAGTACTGCCACATTTATACAGTTACCTCCCGGAAACATGATTCCCAAATCTATATATTTATCTACCACATTATCCCCTATTGCAACAATGCCACCCATAAACGGCCCCTTTCTCCTTTTCTATACATGTTTTTTAGATAATTCATAGTATCTTATTGCATTTTCTTTAATGGAAACAATTTCTTCCTCCGTTACCTGTCTAACTATTTTCCCCGGAACCCCTAGAACTAAAGAATTTGGGGGGATATTTTTCCCTTCTGGAACCAGGGCCCCTGCTCCAATTATACAATTATCCCCTATAGTGGCTCCATTTAAAATTATAGCTCCCATGCCTATTAGGCAATTGTCCCCTATAGTAGAACCATGGACTATGGCATTGTGCCCTATAACAGTATAATCTCCAACTATAGTGGGTATGTCTGTTTCCGTATGGATGGTAGCATTATCCTGGACATTTGAAAATTTTCCTATGGTAATATTTTCTATGTCCCCTCTTAAAACTGCACCATACCAAACGCTAGATCCCTCTCCTATATTTACATCCCCTATAACCATGGCATTATCTGCGATAAAAGCATCTTCATGAATATTTGCTTCCATATCCTTTATTTTTTTTATCATAATACCTACTCCTTTTCCTATTTTTCATAGTATTTACCTTTTTAGTTTACCCTATAATTAGGCTTTTGACAAATATATTAGCCATATAATCACAATGATAAAATTACCTGTCTTTTGCATAGAATATAGTGGCTATAAATTTTATTGGAGTATCTGTATAGAGTCTATAGGGATTGATAAAAATATATGGCTTCCACATTCTACATAATTTGGTTTTTTATGATTTATTAAATACATTTTTAGTCAGCAAAAACCACCAATCATAGACAAAAGAATACTTATTTAGATATTGTCATAAATATAACATTCTGACTTGTCTGAATTTTTTATAAATGAACTTGACATAATTGAAATATACATGTATTATGGTAAATGAGGTATTGCTTTTTTAAAGACAAGGGAATTATTGACATAATAGTAATTCATGTACATATGTTGAACGGTAGAGCGTTGTAGAATGACCTAAATTGCATAATCTAATTCCCCTATTCTAAAACACGTATTCTAGAGCCTAAGCCTTTATCCTAATTCCCATTCTGTAGATTGTAAAAATGAAAAGTTTATATAATTGTAGTCTTCAATTTGATATTTATGCAATTTACAGAATTGTTAGTCAGCTTATGGCTCTAACATAATTGGCTATTACCCAATAAATTTGGGATAATAGTAAATTCAATAGA
>JAAYEM010000067.1 GCA_012728725.1 Tissierellia bacterium
GATTTTTTCAATAATTTGGTGTATAATTGTATTCATAAGAATAGCCTCCCTTATGTTATGTTGTTGTTTAGCATACTTCCATCATAACATATGGGGCTATTCTTTTTTGTACTTTTTCCTACAATTATTTTACACTAACATATATGGTATAATAAAAGATTTCCTTGCCATCATTTTAAAAAATGATATATTATATTATGATTCTTAATTCAAAGGAGCTGTTGTATATATGGCAGAACATGGATTTATAAATATTGTAAATGCTTGTGAAAACAATTTAAAAAATGTATCGGTAAAAATCCCTAAAAAGAAGATTACCGTATTTACTGGGGTTTCAGGTTCTGGAAAATCCTCCCTCTGTATTGATACAATTGCAGCAGAATCCAGGCGGGAGCTTAATGAAACCTTCCCCAGCTTTGTTCAGCAATACCTTCCCAAGTATGGGAGGCCAAAGGTGGGAAAAATAGAAAATCTTCCTGTTACCATAATATTGGATCAAAAAAAGCCAACGGCCAATTCCCGTTCCACTGTAAGTACCTACACTGATATTTACTCTTTATTAAGGCTTTTGTTTTCAAGGGTAGGTAAGCCCTTTGTGGGCTATTCCGACGTATTTTCCTTCAACCATCCTGCAGGGAAATGTCCCCACTGCGATGGATTAGGAGAAGTGACAGATTTGGATATACACAAACTTGTTGATTTTAATAAATGCTTAAATGATGAAGGGGTTATAAATTTCCCAGCCTTTACCACGGGAGCCTGGCGGTGGAAAAGGTATGCCTATAGCGGCCTATTTGATTTAAATAAAAAGATAAAGGATTATTCTAAGGAAGAGCTGGACTTGCTTCTTTATTCCCCTCAAATAAAGCTTAAAAACCCACCACCAGAATGGCCAAAATCGGCTAAATATGAAGGAATAGTTCCTAGGATGTACAGGAGCATAATAGGCAAAAAGGAAGGCAAACGCCATCAAAAGATACTAGATAAGATGGTTACCACCTATACCTGTCCCCAATGTGGAGGGACTAGGCTTAATGAAAAGATAAGGAGCTGTAAAATAAATGGCAAGAATATTGGAGATGTGGTTGAGATGCCTATCCCAGACGCCATAGAATTTATCCAATCCATTGACCACCCTCTGGCCAAAGAATTGAAAAAAGAAATAATCAAAAGGCTTAAGGCCCTGGTAGATATTGGGCTGGGATACCTGTCCTTAAATAGGGGAATGACAACTTTGTCCGGTGGGGAAGCCCAAAGGATAAAGATCGCCAAATATATCAACTCCGCATTAACGGATCTGGTATATGTGCTAGATGAACCAAGTGTAGGCCTTCATAATCATGATATTGAACTTTTAAAAAACTCCCTAATCAAATTAAGGGATCATGGGAATACCATACTTATTATAGAACACCATAAAGAGATAATAAAAATTGCAGACTATATAATAGATATGGGGCCAAAGGCGGGAGCCCAGGGTGGACAGATAATGTTTACAGGCAGCTATGAAGAGCTGATAAAGTCTGATAATTTAACTGGAAGGCTATTGAATAAGAAAGAAGCTTTAAAATCCAATTTGAGGAAAGCTAAAGATTGGTACCCTATTGAAAATGCAAATCTCCACAACCTAAAAAATATTTCAGTTAAACTACCCTTAGGGGTATTAACGGTTATTGCTGGGGTGGCAGGTTCTGGTAAAAGCTCTTTAATGGAGGTTTTTGAAAGGACCTATCCAGAAGAGGTGGTTTCCATCCAGCAAAAGGACATAGGCATAAATTCCAGGTCAACTCCTGCCACCTATTTAGATATACTGGATGATATAAGGAATATATTTGCCAAGGCCAATAAGGTAAGCCCTGGACTATTTAGTTTTAATTCAAAGGGGGCCTGTCCTGCCTGTAAGGGTAAAGGGGTTATCCTTTCAGATATGGGCTTTATGGACCCCATTGAAACCATCTGCGACCTCTGTAATGGCAGCCGTTACTCAGAAGAGGCCCTGCAATACACCTATAATAATAAAAATATTGCTGAGGTACTAGATCTTACCGTTGAGGAGGCCATAGACTTTTTTAAAGGGGAGGACTTTGTAGAAAAACTTTATTCCCTGGAAAGGGTAGGCCTAGGTTATATTCGCCTTAACCAGTCTATGACCACCCTGTCGGGAGGAGAGCTGCAAAGGGTTAAACTGGCAAGCCACCTCAACTTAAAAGGCAGCATATTTATAATAGATGAACCAACAGGGGGCCTCCATATCCAGGATGTTAAAAAGCTATTGGACCTATTCAACTATCTAGTAGATGAAGGAAATAGCCTTTTCGTAATCGAGCACAATATAGATGTAATAAAGGAGGCAGATTATATTATAGAGCTGGGCCCTGGCGGTGGAATCCATGGAGGAAAGATCCTATTCCATGGCACCCCTAGGGAAATGCTTGAGTCTAAATATTCAATAACAAGGCCCTATTTGTTGGAAAATTTGCCTGATTACTAAAACAAACCGGTATAACTACTAAAGTTATACCGGTTATATTTAACCTTCTAGAATCATTCTTTCCAATTCAAAGGGCTCAATGTATTTGCCATCCTTATATGCCCTCATGCTGCCTCCTGATATTTCATCGATCAGGGTAATCTCCCCTTCTTCTCCTACCCTTCCAAACTCCAATTTGATATCATATAGCTCAATGCCCTTCTTAGCCAATTCATCCTTTACTATATTGCTGATCTTCAAAGTAAGCTCCTTCAACCTTTTGTACTCATCAGGAGTTAGGATTCCCAACATATAAAGGGCATCCTCAGTAATAAGTGGGTCATTCCTCTCATCGTCCTTAAGGGTTATTTCCACATATCCATCCAGTGGTTGACCTTCCTTGGCATACATTCCATAACGGCGTAGGAAACTTCCCACTGCCCTAAAACGGCAAATCACCTCTAATCCATTGCCAAATAGTTTAGCTTGTTTTACAGTCATGGTAGCTTCTTCAATATCTGCATCTATATAGTGGGTTGGTATTCCCTTCTCCTCCAGTAGTTCAAAGAAGTATTTGGTCAATCTAAGGCCAGATCTTCCCATACCTTCAATTGTTAAACCCACCTTGTTGGCACCTGGATCAAATACTCCATCTTCACCTGTTACATCATCTTTAAATTTTAAAAGCAGGTTGCCATCTTCTAATTGATAAACATCCTTGGTTTTACCCTTGTTAAGTAATTTCACAATAATCATCCCCTCTTAATTATTATTGTTTTTCATATCTGCTTTTTATTTAATAACTTTTCCTTTATAAATCTTATATCGTCATCTATAAATCTGTGCTCTACTGCACCAACATCAAATTTGGTAACCTTAAATGCCAGCTGCATAAAGTAGCCCCCTGTAAAGGCCATAATCAATGTCCCAATGCCTACACTGCCTCCTAATATGTAGCCTATGGCTACAGAAACAACTTCTAAGGAGCTTCTGATAAGGCGGACGGATTTTTTGGTCTTTTTTACAAGGGCTACCATCAGCCCATCCCTTGGGCCTGATCCAAACCCAACGCCAATATATAGGAAGCAACCAATACCTATTAAGAACATTCCTATAACCATCATAATAATACTTGGGATAAATCCATCAAATATGGGAATTAGTTTATTAAACATGAGAAAGTCTATAAAAAGGCCAATTAGCAACATATTGAGTATGGTACCCCAGCCCACCCTCTCACCAAATATGATATCCAATATTACTATTGATAAACCAGTAACGATATTAGCCCTTCCCAGGGTAAGTCCAGTCAATTTAGAAAGGCCATGATGAAAAACATCCCAAGGGGACAAGCCTAGATTAGCATTGATGGTCATCACCATTCCAACGGCACAGACAAAAAGACCTGCTATTAGCCTAGCAAATTTAAGTATTGTATCCTTTACATTTTCCAATAAAAAAACCCCCAAGCTTGTTTATTTTCTTCTATTAATTATACCACGGAAAGCAGCTTTAAAACCCTTTTTATAATATATTACTTTTAGAAATCCCAACCACTATCACATATAAAATGCCTTTCTAAAATGATATAATAAACTTAATACTCTTATTTAAGAAGGTGATTCTATGAATATTTTAGTAATAGATGATGAGAAACTTATAGTAAAAGGACTAAAACATAGTTTAGAGCAGCAAGGCTACAATGTTTTTCCAGCCTACAATGGGACTGAAGCCTTAAGAATCATAGATGAAGAGGATATAGACTTTATAATATTAGATTTAATGTTACCAGATATAGATGGAATGATGTTGTGTAAAAAAATTAGGAAAAATTACGATACACCCATACTAATGCTTACAGCCAAGGATGGGGATTATGATAAGATATTAGGCTTTGAATTTGGTGCCGATGATTATATGACAAAACCCTTCAATGTGCTGGAATTGATAGCCAGGATTAAAGCTATAAGTAGAAGGCTTAAAGCAAGGAAGGAAGAGGTGCTATTATCCCTGGGGGATTTAACGATCAATTGGTATGAGAGAAAGGTTTATGTAAAGGGTAGGGAAATAAAGCTTACTGCCAAGGAATTCGATATGCTCTACCTGCTGGCAAAGAATCCAGGAAGGGTCTTTACCCGGGAAAATATATTCAATCATATATGGGATGAGGAGCCTTTGGATGTAAGGACCATAGATGTCCATATTAAAAACATTAGGGAAAAGATTGAAGAGGATATTAAAAATCCAAAATATATTAAGACAAAGTGGGGGGTAGGTTATTATTTCAATAAGGACTAAAATGCTCATCATATTCAGTATCATCCTTATTCTTACCTTCCTAATATTTGGAAGGGTGATTTTGGACAAGTATAAAACTACTAGGATAAAAAGCGAGGAAATCAGATTATTCCAGACGGCTAATATAGTGGCTGATACTTATAAAGGAAATATGGAGGACCTTGTATTTGCTAGAATTATGGTAAAAAGCTATGGCAAACAGGCCAATGCAAGAATATTGGTGGTAGATTCCAATAGAGAAGTTTTAATAGATAACTATAATACCTATATAGGTAAGACCCTTAATAACCAGGAGATAATAAGCAGCATTAAAGGCCAATCCAAATCTGGACTATATAAAATTGAAGACAAGGAAGTGCTCCAGCTTTCCGTCCCTATCGCATTAAATATAGGATATGAGACTAAAATAATAGGAGGAGTCCTAATATCTGCTTCTTTGGAGCAAATAAACGAGGATATTGAGGATTTAAGGGAGAATATGTTAAAGATCTCCATTATTGCATTGACCCTGGCCCTCATATTGACCGCCCTGGTAGCAAATAGGATAACCAAACCCTTGAGAAACCTATCCCGAGGAGTAGAGGAGATAACATTAGGACATCTGGGATATGAAGTTAAAGGATCTAGGGGAGGGGAAGTTGGGCAGCTGATTAAAACCTTCAACCAGATGAGCCATAAACTGAAAGCAATAGAGGAAAATAGAAAAAAATTCATAAACAGCATTTCCCACGAGCTTAAAACCCCCTTAACCTCTATAAAGGTATTGATAGAATCCCTTTCCATAGGCAATAATAGTATAGAAACCTATAGGGAATATCTGAAGGACATATATGGGGTAGTGGAGAGGATGGAAAACCTAGTTGATTATCTAATGACCTCCATAAAGCTTGAAGATATTACTTTAAATATAAAGAAAGAGGATATATGCCAGATACTGGAGGATACGGTTAAAATAATAAGTCCTTATGCTGAAAAATACGGGGTTAGATTAAGCCTTAATAGCTGCCAAGGCATTTATGTAAAGTGTGATAAGGACAGGGTTAAGGAGGTATTCATCAATTTAATAGATAATGCTATAAAATACAGGGATGAAGGTAAGGATTATAATTACTGTTCTATATCCATTAATACTACTGGTAAATCTATCCGTATCACTGTAGAGGACAATGGATTAGGCATACCGGAAAAGGATATGGATAGTATATTTGAAGGAGGATTTAGGGTATTGGAAGGGGATATTAAATTAGGAAAAGGGGTAAAAGGGTATGGCATTGGATTGGCTGTGGTAAAAAGCATAATAGATAAGCATAAGTGGAATATATATTTAGATAGTAGTTTAGGTGTAGGCAGCACCTTTACAATAGAGATACCCCTCTAATTTTTAGAGAATTTTATTAGATTCTTAATAGTTTCTTAACATTTCTTTATTTTATATTAAAAAATATTTCCTATAATATAAGCAAATGGGGAAAGGAAGTGATTATATGAAAAAATACATTGCTATATTTTTACTAGTAATAATGGCTATTAGCCTTGTAGCTTGCACCAAAAATAATAATCCATCTAATGATGAAAATATAGTGGAGGAAGATCCAAAGGATGAAATAAATGAAGGGGAAAATAAAATCGAAGATGAAATTGAAGGGGAAACTGAAAATGAAATAGTGGACCCTGATCCTAAAACCGAGGAAAAAGAGGTAACCCTCTATTTTGTTAATAGGAAGTATGTAGAAACTGGGGATGAAAGCCTGGATAAGCTGGTAGCAGAAAAGCGTACCATCCAATATGGGGATATATCCCTGGAAGAGGCCATTGTGAAGGAATTGATGGAAGGCCCAGAATCTGAAGAGCTGGCCACACTAATCCCGGGAACAGTGAAGTTGCTAGGCGTAGAATTGGCTGATGGAACCGCCTTTGTAAACTTTGCCAGGGAAGGCCTATATGGAGGGTCTATGCAGGAAGATTTTACCATATCCCAGATAGTATATACTTTAACAGA
Source organism: Tissierellia bacterium (assembly GCA_012728725.1). Taxonomy (GTDB): domain Bacteria; phylum Bacillota; class Clostridia; order Tissierellales; family Tepidimicrobiaceae; genus JAAYEM01. The sequence goes on from JAAYEM010000067.1 coordinate 6,768, forward strand.
ACTAAACAATGTAGAAAGGGTACAGTTCCTAGTAGATGGAGAAAAAGTAGAAACATTAATGGGCCACTTTGAAGCAACAGAACCCTTTGAAAGATAAAGGATTCGCTTATCTAGTGAATCCTTTTATTTGTCCCTATTAGCCTGTTCTGGAAACTGAGTGTGTTCTTCATGCAATCCCATTAGTTTACATATAATAGTGAATGTTTCTCCCCTGCTTATGTTATTTTTAGGCTTATAGGTATTGTCTGGATAGCCTTCTATCACCTTGCTTTCATAGCCTGCCTTTACATATTCCAAGGCCCAGTTTCCAATTTGATCCTTATCCTCAAAGGGTAGTTCTAAGGATTTATCCTTTAAGCTTATATTAAAAGCCCTACTTAAAACAGCAATCATCTCTTCCCTGGTAATATAATTATTAGCTTTAAATAATCCAGAGGGATAGCCTTCAAATATATTTGCCCTAGTAGTAGCTATAACATATCCCCTAGCCCAGTTTGGAATATAATCTTTATATCCAATAGTGGCTGCATATTCTTCTTTTAAACCTAGAGCCCTGGCTATTAATACAGCAGTCTCCGCCCTGGTTACCAGGCTATCTGGCAATACTGCCTCATTAACATAGGTTACCGGATCCACTGCACCACTAAAATAATCTTCTATAGTATACTCTTCATGGGGATAGCCAGTTATAACCCCATGGTTTAATAAGCTTATTATACAATCATGGGCCCAGTGGGGCTGGTCAAGGGGCACCGGTTCTTCTGTAATTTCTACCTCTGTAGTTTCTTCATCTTTTGGCATATGGCCTCTGCCATTATCATCATAGCCACCATTACCATGGTCTTCTCCATCATCTATAATGCACCTTTCATGTACATTTATATAGATAGGCATCTGGGCTGTTACTGACTGAAGCTCATTTCCAGCTTCTAAATCCATATACAATATGTATTTTAAGTCTACTGTAGCTCCCTTCTTTATAGTAAACCTATCCTTTCCAGCCAGTTCATAACCTTTTATCAAGTGTCCAATACTTGCATAATCTACCAATGTTTTATCAAAGGTAAATAGCCTGCCCTTTTCTATTTTCAGTCTTACATCCCTTAAAAAGGATTCATAAACCAGATCTAGTGGATATTCATTGTTGACTGTAAATTTCCCTTTATCCAATCCTACTCCTAAATTCTCCACTCTCATGTTATTGTATTGGTTGTGGATCCTGATTACTCCAATGATCCCACCTATTCCCTTTTCTGCCTCTTCTACCCTGGCTGGATATAATAAGCCTCCTCCCAACAGATCTCCTTTGTAGGAGTAGCTGCCATCCTTATTAATTGTAATTATAACATTGGCTTTCCTACTGTTAGTTGCAAAATTAGACTGAATTAAGCCAGTAGTCAAATAGATACCCATCAGTATGAGTGCCAATAAGTGGAATAGGGTCAGGAATGGCTTCTTTCCCTTTTTCATCCTATCACCCCATTGAAAAAAATCTACTTCTCCAATTGTATTGTATGAACTACAGACCCTATTTATTTGGCACATAAGTATACTTTTAATTACTACTTTTTAACCATTAATACATAAGACCTTGGACAAAGTATCTATATTGACTTTTCAGCAAACTCCATACTACCTAAATCCAGCACATATATTTCATCCTGTCCAATTACATAAAATCTATTTATGTCCCTATAATCATAACTGTACTTATACAAAATTGGCCTTCCTATTTCATCTGCAATTCTCACTAAATCATCCATAGATTTTACTGAATATAAATCATCATGGGAAGCTGATATTTCATTATTTAAAGCCACAAACCTATCCCCATGCTTTTTAAATAGCCTTCTCAATTCCTTTTTATAAGGATCTTCACTGGTGCCTTCGGTGAAAAATACTAGGAATACAATTCCTAATAGGGCTACCCCAATAATGGCTCCTAGAATTATAAGCTTATTCTTATTTACAGGTAGCTGAACTTCCCTTGTCTCTTCAATAGCACCTGGCTGGTCTATTGTTCTATTTCCCCTTATTTGAATCATAGATGAGTTTAAAGGAATCATCAAACTTGGACTTATGGTTTCTTCAATTCTACCTACCCTTGTTTCCCCTTCCACTTTTATATTCATAATAATGGTTAAGCTTGTCTGACAGCTTATTTTAGATGCCTCAAGTATTTTAGAGGCAAACTCATTATATTCCCCAATATTTATATTTACATCTTCTTTTATGGACTTGCTTTCACCAGCAATGGTAAAACTTTTATTGGGTCTAAGTATAAAGTCCTTTTCCCAGATACTCATAATATTTTCATCCCTATCAGTGGTATAGCCCTGAACCTTTGCTATTATATGGTAAGTTCCCTTTAAATCTTTAGCCTTGTCTCCACTGAATTCATAATTAAAGCGAGCCTCTATATGGTCTATAAATTCTGTAATATAGATCCTATCCTCAGATAATGATTTGGTATCATATAATTCATTGGGTTTAAAATATACTGTAAAGTCTGCAGTGGCTTTGTTATTATAACTAAATAGAGGAACCTTCTCCTCCTCATAACCTGGATCTTTTATAGCCCTATACAGTAAAAAAGAAACACCAGCAACTCCAATTATCAAAAAAGATATTAATCCCAGCCTTAATTTCTTATGTATACTAAATTTCATTCCCAACACTCCCCTAGGCCTTTTACACTACTTTTTCTATAAGGTAATATGCATATCCTCCATATTTTTTATGACAAATTTCTATGTAATCATATTTAGTTCAACTGTTCTCTTTATATATTATGGACAAGCTATCTTGATTTTTATACGTATTGTGTGTAAAAAGAATAAAACAGGCATATAAAAAGAGTAGGAGTAAAATCCCACTCTTTATTTAGTACCTTCTATCTCTTGAATATCTCCGTCTCCACCGTATCCATTTTCTCCATCATATGGATTTTGTGTTGGATCCTTTGCCCATTGTTCCCAATCAAATGTTATCTTGAACTTGCAATATTGGTTTTGATATTCATTTCCTGCATCTGGATGAAGCTTAAATAGTATGCAATTTTCCTCTTCTACCTCTTCAGACTCAGCTCCTAGTGTAAACCATCCACCAGGCTCAATTACTAAATTTACCTTATTAGTACTTTCTACTAATTTATCAAGAGCTCTTTGTACTGTCCACCAATCTTGATTTACATGAGCCCACTTATCTTTTACGCCATCACCATTTACGTCAGCCTTCCAAGTGGTTTGGGCTCGTAGTAAATTAAATAAATCTTCGTTTCCACTTAAAAGTTCAACTCTAGCACCCTTAAGTTTAGCAGGAATTGTTCCTTTATTTTCAAATTTCATATCAACTTGAACTACTCCACCAGGATATAGATCTTTAAATTCTACAATAGCTGAATTACCATCAGGCAAAACTTTAGTATTTGCTTTAACTCCATGTGTCCAGTCATACTTGTGCCAATCATGGGCTTCATTTTTCCTTTGATCATCACCAGTACGTGTACCTACACCTGTTATTTCCACATCAAATTTCCCAGTTCTTACTGTTGTTGTCAAGAATAGCTCTTCATTCCATATAGCATAGCCTGCACCTATCAACATAATGGCTACTATCAATACCAGCATCAAAAATTTGGCCCTTTTCACACTTATCCTCTCCTTTTTACTGATTTTTAACTTTTCCCTACTCCTATAAAAATTATAGGTTGTTCTTCCCCTTTTTACGCCCCTCCAAAGTATACTTTTCTTTTATAATTTAGTTGTAAAATAATGGGCCTTAAGGCCTACATATATGCTACTTTAGTACCATATAAATTTATGCAAAACAAAAAACAGGGTAATAACCCTGCTTAACTAAAATACTATTTCATCTAAAGGAATATTACCTTTACTCTTTATAAGGAGAGTTGGCCAGCCTAATTTGGGTATTGTCTTTATTACCTGACCCCTTATATTTTCCGGCTTTACTGGGTCTGGATCCTGTCCTGAATTATTGTCTCCTTTAGTTATGAAGCTTATCCCTTTCTCTTCTTCCCTTTTTATATCTATTATCCTATGGGATATAAGTATCCCGTCCCTTTGAAACTGTATTATGTCTCCAACTTTAAGCTTATTTATACCTTCTATATCTACTATCCTCTCCACTAGGATAATATCCCCTGGTTTTATCTCTGGCTCCATACTTCCAGTGGCGATAACAGATGGGTATATGGGAAAGACTCCTACTGCAAACCATACAATCAATATGGATATAATGCTTGTGATTAACCAACTAAGGGGGCTTTCTTCCAGATCCTTTTTCCTCAATTGTTTAGAGGCGGTATAGTATATATTCTGCATGGACATCATGAAAAATATGGGACAAAGAATGCCTATCAATGCCATGGTAATCCACTTTATATCTGGTAGAACTGGAGACAGCCAATGGAAAGCCTCTATAACTCCCATATATGTAATAGAAGTTAGTGGCCCCCCTAGATATGCCAAATATCCAGCAAATAAATTTTGAGTAAAATCCGGCGCCAAATACTGGCCTATGAATTGGACTAACTGGGAAAGGCTTATTAAACTAGTATAATTATTAAAGGAGATGCCGGTAAATGTCATAAATATAGCTATTAGTATAAATACCCAGTATCTTTCCTCTTTATTGAAACCCTTTATTAGGTAGCTCCTAATAAATTCTCTGCATACCAAGGCTGGGCCTATAGATATAATATTTCTAATAATCCCCATTATGGAATGATCATATGGACTCTTGCCTAGACCGTCTATAAGTCCAGCTAATATGGAAATAATGATATAAATAATTGCAAAATTAAAGGCCCAAAAATACAAAAGTTTTCTCAACCTTAAATATCCTTTAGCCCTAATACATGGAAATCTCCATACCAGGGCCAGGAAACCCATCCATAGAATTGGCCTTATTATATAATTGAATGCAAAACTACCTATAATATTTACAATATTTGAATTTTCCAGTATGTACATAAACAAAATTAATATTATTAATACAAGACATATTTTATTGTAATTTGCTGTAGGCAAAAACTTATCCCTGGTAATCATACTTGTCCCTCATTTAATAATGTTTATCAAATCACTTGAATATGCTAATTATTTAAGTCAATGTCTAATTCATGTTTTCAGTAGGGTTTTCCTCATGGTCTAAATTAACTTCTTTGCCTTCCACTTCTCCACTAATTTTGGATTCATCATTATTCCCATTGTTGTTGTCAATTTCTTCCTCCCCTGGTTCATCTCCATCTATTACTTGACCACCATTTTTTTCTACACTATCCCATTGGATTAAATTATCTACCGGTATTTCCAAATCATATTGTCCACCTTTTTCAACTTCTATTCCAATAAGTTCAGTAATTACTTCCTCTTCTGGCTCCTGGACATCAAATTCATTCAGTTTTGGCCTTTCCATTTCCCCTAGCATATTTTCTAACTCTTCTCTCTTAGCCAATACATGTTCTGGGTCTGGTAGTACATCTATATCTACCTCAATGGTTAACATTTCACTCCATAGCCCATATCCGCCAGATATAAACAATATTGCAAATATAAGGCTTAAAAGGATTACAATTATTACCTTCCTCATATAATTACCTCCGTATCATCATTGAATGGATTTTACTATAGTCCCTGTTTAAAGTAGTAATATTCAGTAAAGGTATAGGTTTCAGTAGGAAATAATTCTTCTATTATTTGATCCATATCAAAGCCTTCTTCATACTGTTCAGGAACTATGGACTTTCCCTGTAATAATGGTTTCCTATATTCCTCTAGATCTATAATATATTTAAACTCCCTGGTCTTTCCTGGATATATAATGGTTCCATCTTCCAATACTGCCGGCACTGTTCCTTCATTTATAATAGAAAAAGTTATGGTTTCCTTCTTTCCTTCATAGCATTCCCCACTTACTTTTAAAGTCTTGCCATCAAAAGATGGTACTACAATTAAATTATCACTTTGGCCACCAGTAAAGCTAAGATTGAAATTTCCTGTGCTAATGGATACATCCATATTGAGGCCCTCATTCCAATACCCGTACCCAATGCCTATAGAGCTTACTGCTATTATGGCAACTATGAATATTGTAGATTTGATGTGTAATATCTTTTTCCTTTTCCCCCTGCTCAAAGAGGTCACCTCCTTTGATTTCAGCTATAAACTAGGCTGCACCTTACATATTGATAAATTCATTGGCCAAGAGTGCTACCTGAGTCCTATGTTCCAAGCCTAGTTTAGACAAAATATTGCTAACATGTTTCTTTACAGTATGTTCTGATATAAAGAGTTTTTCTGCTATTTCACAGTTGCTTAGCCCTTTTCCTAATTCCATAAATACATCCTGCTCCCTGGGGGTCAATTCATCCAGATATGTATTTTTATGATTATTTGTAATCTCATATTTTACAATTTCCGGATCTATAAACTGTTTTCCCCTTAAAACTAAATGTACAGCATATAGTATATCTTCAGCAAAGGCTTCCTTAAGTATGTATCCTTCTACTCCCACCTCCTTACAGCGTATAAAATCTTCCTTTTTCAAAGATGAAGTTAGTATTATAAATTTGGTTTTAACTTCTCTTTTTTTGGAGCTGATCACTATATCTAACCCATATTCCTTACCAAGATAAAGATCTATTATAGCCAAGGTTGGTTCTTCCCTTTCTATTACCATCTCAGCTTCTTCCCTACTGGAAGCTTCTAATATAATGTCGATATCCTCCTCAAAGGATAGGATAGCTGATAAGCCCCTTCTTACCAATGGATGGTCATCCACTATAAGTATTTTCATACAAGAGCCTCCCCCTCTTTAACTGGTACCTTATTAGGTATAACAACCTGTATTTTAGTGCCCCTACCTGGATAGCTGTCTATTTTAATCTCTCCTCCTAAGGATTGGGTCAATTGATATAGGTTTTTAAGTCCCAAGCCCCCAGTTTTATCTTCAGTAACTTTGCTGACATCAAATCCAACCCCATCATCTATTATTCTTAACATATTGACTCTAGCCTCAATAGTTAAAGATACTTCTATATTTTGAGCTTTTCCATGACGCACTGCATTTGCAATTCCTTCACATATTATCCTATAAAAAGCCTTCTTCTGTTCGCAATTTAACAGCTCATCATCCCCTTCTATATTAAATGGAATGGTTACCCCATTAAATCTCTTCATATCCTCTATATAGTTTTTAATATCCATTACAAAGCTATCTGAGCCGGCCTTTTTCCAACTAAGGCCATATATCTTTTCCCTTAATTCCTTCATTACAGTCTTGGTTGTATTCCTAATTATATTAAGTTTATCCTCTATTTCCTCTTTGGTGTATTTATCTAAATTTCTAATCAAGGAAAAGACGCCACAGGACATGCTGAAAAGCCTTTGAAGGACACTATCGTGTATCTCATTGGCTATTCTATTCTGTTCCTCTGAAATCAATAACCTTTCATTTATTTCCTCTAGAGAGAGCCTTTCAAAGGTTGTAGACAATAATTCTGACAGGAATTGAAGTTGATAAATGGTATTCCGGTATATGATCCCCTCTTTAATATGTATTAATTTGCAGCCCAATATGCCATAATCTTTATAATTGGATTTTACCGGCATCATTATGAATCTGGTATTGGATATGGATATTTCTACAGGTGATTTTTGTTCTAGTATATTTTTTAAATCTTTTTGAATGTATTCTTCTATAGACTTTACAAACCCATTATCCAATTGGGAAAACATCTTATTTTCATCTTCCGATACATCATAATAGAATAATAGGTGGCTTTTGGTTATTTTTCTAGTATATTTAAATAAAAGCTTTATTAGGCCTTCCTTATTCCCTTTACTAGTTAATATATTGATGGATTGGTACAGGGTCTTTATATGATCATTAGATTCTATAATCATATTATTAGCCATTTCCAATTGTTTGTTTGCTATTTCTAGTTTTTTACTCTTTTCCTTGGTCTTATCTATATAAACAGCCCAAAGTTGAATTGCAACTACTATCATGATAAAGCTTAGTATATAGTTGGATTCCTCCCTTATAAGTCCTAGTAGGTATTGGCCATTATAAGTGGTAAAATATGCTAATATACTAGAGGTTATTAAATAAGCAGATAGATTAATCCAGCAATATATTTTTTTTAGAAATACAGAGCTTATTAATATGGTGTTGAGGCTATACCAGACAAATGGACTATTAATGCCTCCATTAAGTCCTCCTGAGGGTATCAATAACATACAGTTTCCTATGGTTTCTATGGTAAGAAGGATTTTAATGCTTTTATTGGATCTTTCCTTGGCTAGATAAAGATAGGACAATATTATTGCTGATATGGTGAGGCAGCCTATTATAAAGATCCTTTTACCAAGGTAATGGTCAGGATCATTAATAAAATAGAATAGGGATGTAATTAGTAAGGATATGTACCTATATGCAAATAGAATTTTTGATTCTTCTAATCTACCCCTAAAAAAGGAATCTTTTCTTTTTGTAATTTTTGAAATCAAATTTCAACCCTTCTTTTTATTGTATATTTATAAACAATCTAAGCCCTTAATTTATTATATTAAGGCCCTTATTAATATTTCCACTTACTTCAAAAATAAAACCCAACCTATAAACAAAGTTATAGATTGGGTCGGTTGCACCACTGACTCCCCATGTGTAAGGTACCCATATACAACACATGGTTCCTTGCCTCCCAAATTAATATATTAATTCTTGCATTCATTATAACAAGGGAGGCTGGTATTTTTTGTAGTATTTAGTTGTCGAAATAAAATTTAAACCCTTCCTTTATTCCTCATCATAAAAGTCTAAAAAGGAATACTTCTTCCCATCCTTTTCCCAGCCCAATATACAGTTTAAATTAACGTTTTGGGCTGCCCTAAAAATGGATATGTCTACATTGGTAAAGTTTTCCTTTAATTGCTCTATCAAGGCCTTTATTTCATAACGCTTATTCCCTATTTTTTTAGCAGCCACCATGCAGGCACAATTTAAAGGCATTATTCCACTATACCTAATAAATCTCTCTATATAAGCTTCTTCTATATAGTAAAGGGGACGTATCAGCTCCATTCCCTCATAGTTTTGAGATTTCAATTTGGGCAGCATGTTTTTAAAGTTTCCAGAACACAATATATTTAATAGGGTGGTTTCAATTACATCATTAAAATGATGGCCTAGGGCTAGTTTATTACACCCTAGCTCCTGGGCTTTGCCGTATAAGGCCCCCCTTCTCATCCTGGCACACATATAGCAAGGATACTCTCCCGCTATCCTATTGGCTACCTCAAATATTCCTGATTCAAATATGTGGATGGGAATATTTAAATAATTACAGTTTTCTATCAATAATTCCCTTATATCTGGATGGTAGCCTGGATCCATGGCTATAAATTCTAATTCAAAATTTGCCCTTCCATGTCGATGGAGTTCTTGGAATAGTTTAGCCATAAGGAGGCTATCCTTTCCTCCCGAAATAGCCACTGCAATCCTATCTCCATCTTCAATCAATTGATAATCCTTTATAGCCTTTATAAATTTACTCCAAATATGTTTCCTATACCTTTTAATTATACTTCGCTCTATCTCTTCTAAAGGTTTTCTATCACCTAAGGGCACTATTACTTCACAGCCAGTCCCTGCTAATTTGTTATCTTTTGTAGCCACAAGTATCACTCCATTAATTACTTTATCAATCAATATATTCTATATTAAAAATAATATAAATGCAATGTCATAAATCTACCATTTATTGGCCTTTGCATCTCCTATGTCTATGTCCACCCCTACCACAGCTTATGCAGGTTTCCCTATCCAGCTCACATAATATATAGTCTCCACCTTCTATCTTAAGGACCTTCCCATTTACTATGCTATCTGCTATTTTTTGCTTAGCTACCGTATACATCCTTTGGACTGTGGAACGGGCTACCCCCATCCTATTAGCACATTCCTCCTGCTCTAGGCCTTCCAGATCTATAAGCCGTATAGTCTCATATTCCTCTACTGATAGGATTATGGTTTCCCCACTATCTTTACCGTTTACTGGCCCAAAGGTCTTATAAATTGGCAATCCACATACCCTTCTTCTTTTCCTCGGCCTAGCCATTCCTTTCAACTCCTTTCCCCTATATTATACCATAATAAAAGGATAGGTTTCCCTATCCTTTTATTACTCCCCCAGATTTCCAAGTATCTCCTCTATTTCCTTCAATCTAGATTTTAAAAAATCCCTTTCTTCTTCTAATATTGCCTTCTTTTCTTCTTGGGTCAAGGGGTAAGGTCTGGTGGGGTAGGCTCCCATACCTCTGCCAAAGGCCCTAAATCCATAGCCGTAACCTAATCCCCTTCTCCTTCCGCCAAAAGCCCATGGCCTACAATATCCTCTCCCCCATCCAGTCATTGGACCTATTCCCATAGGACCTGTTCCATCAAATCTTGGCATCCTATTCCCTCCTTTGGTTTTGGGTATATGTTTTTAATTATATTATACATGGTCTTGGGTATAAGTCAATAACCTTTGGAAAATATTTTAAAATTTACTTATATTGCCTGTATTATGATGAAATTAAATAATTTTGATAGATAGATTTAGGTGACAACTGTAATGGGGGAAAATTATGCCCAAAAAGAAAAGGCTATAAATCTATCATATTTATAGCCTTAAATAGAACTAGTCTCCCTGTCTAATGCCATCCAAAATTTGGCTGGCCTTATCATAGGTTAACATACCAGGAAATGCCCCTAGCAATATTCCATCTTTGTCAATGAAATATGTTCTAGGGAAAGAAGTTACTAAATAGGTTTTGGCCACCTCACCTTTTGTATCTAAAACTACTGGAAAATCATAACCACCTTTTTTGATATATTCCTCTACTTCTTCTTTGCTTTCCTGAACATCTACTGCCAATACTACCAGGTCCTCATTTTCCTCATGCAATTTTTGTAAATCGGGCATTTCAGCATCACAGTAGACACACCAGGTTGCCCAAAAGTTTAATAGTACAATCTTACCCCTAAAATCCTCTAATGATACCTCTTCTCCCTCTAAATTGGTAAGGGTAAAGTTTGGTGCTTCTTTGCCAACGGCCAAATCTGTTACTTTCCCCTCCACACTTTCTTCCGCCTCTTCTACCTCATTTCCTGACTTCTCAACTGTCTCTTCTTCAAAGCTTTCCGCCTCAATAATATTTTCCTCAGGTAGATCTTCTGCTAGTTTTTTATCCCTTTCCAGGTTGTAGTAGTATAATCCACCTACTAGCACTAATACAATAGCTATTATTAAAATCCTTCTAGTCATTTGATTCCATCCTCTCATAATAATAGTCTACTTATATTTATAACCTTATCAAAGAATACCAATAATCCAAATATTACCATTATAAGGCCGCCAATTTTAGGGATATATTCAATAAATCTTCCCGCCTTATCTAAGAATTTGCTGAATACATTAATAAATAAGGCAGTCAATATAAAGGGAATTGCCATACCGATAGAATATACTAGCAATAGATATACCCCTTTTGAAACTGTAGCTGTTCCGCTTGCGTATATGAGTATAGAAGCTAATACTGGACCAAAACATGGGGTCCAGCCTGCTGCAAAGGCCATTCCCATTAAAATAGAACTAAACCAATTGGATATATCTTTAGGTTTTGCTACTCTCTTCTCCATGCTTAAAAATTTTAGCTTAATTATACCCATCATGTTTAAACCAAATATTATTATCAGTATGCCACTAACCTTAGAAAAGATATCCTTATTCCTTGCAAATAGTCTGCCTAAAAAGCTAGCCGATGTGCCCATTATAATGAATATAATGGTAAAACCAATAACAAATCCCATGGTCCTAGTTAAGGCTAATAGTCTTCTCTTTTCCAACTCATCCTCTAGGGTAACTCCAGCCATGTACATTATATAGACTGGAATCAAGGGCAGTATACATGGTGAAAAAAAGGATAAAAAACCTGCTCCAAAAGCGATAGGTAAGGATACATCTGCAGCCATAATCTTCCCCCTTACTCCTATATTCTTAAGGATATATATACCCCCCATCCCTATATTTATAACTCCAATTTATTATTTTTTCTAATAATTTTATTAACTATATCCATTCCAATAGAAAATATTAAAAGACAGTAGCAAACTGTCTTTTAATAAAACCTATATATTAAAAATTTTTCATAATTGTTATTAGAGTCTGATACCCATATTTTGTCTACAAGCCTAAAAGGGGTATTTTTTTTAAGAAATATTTTATATTCTGGCATTGGATAGTATAGGATAATATCCATTTGTCTCCTCTCTGTTTTTGTGGATTTCAAAATATTGTTAACAACCTTTTTGAATATTTTAACAGAAAAGGGATTGAAAAAATAGAATATATTATCCTCAGCTTTTATTTCATAGTGTTCTGCCAAGCCATATTCAATACTAATAGGTGCCTTTATATGTTTAGCCCTTTGCCTATAACTCATCTTATTATCAAGGGCCTCCTCATAAGTTTTATCATGGACTTCAATTCCCGTTACCGGTATTTGGAAGCGATCATGTATGTAGAATAAAACCCGCCCTCTGCCACAGCCAAAATCCACAAGCCTGTCCCCTTTATTTATTTTATACGACTGAAAAAGCTTATCCAAGGCAGAATAAGGGGTAGACTCACAGCGATTATAATGGGAGGAACCATCCCTCCATTCCCTTATTCCTACAGTTTTTATAGAAAGCCTCCTATCATACTTCCTCTCAGCCAACCATATCCTCCTCTCAATAGTTTTCCTTATTTGAATAATTGTCTAAACTACAATTATTACTAGCTATACTAGTCCTACCTCCCCTTATTCTACTATAATAATCCATGCTTGTCCAAATCACGGGAATAAAACTAGGATATGATCTTTTTGAGGATATGGAAGAAGCATCTGCAATTTAATTACCAGTAATTTACCTTTAAAATATGATATTGATAATTCCATTCAGGGGAAAATTTTTACCATATCTGAACTTGAAAGGCCTTCTTTAAATAATCCTCTAATCTGTTTGGCCCTGCCAATACTTCTCTCCCTACAAATAGGGTACCATCCTTTTTGGTTTTGGTACACCATCTTATGAGCATAATTTGTCCCTGTGCGATTTCTATACCAGTTATACAGCTGGGATGTACACAGCTTCCTGAGTTGAAATATGGCGTTTCTCCTACTTGAGGAAACATGGGCATATGGTTATGCCCAGCGATGATCATCTGATTTTCTTCCATGGACCATCTAGTAAGCTTCCTTGCAAAGGCATCCTTCAATTTATGGTTCTTTGCAGTCCTTGTGGGGTTGTTTACCCCATATAGTTCAAAGGGCTTCCATATATATCTAACCAATAATCTGGTCAATCTCCATAAATCGCTATTTCTAATCTCAATCTGATGGCCATGTATCAAAAATATCTTATCTCCTGTGTTCTTATATTCCAACACCAATCCTTCATGGATCTTTATATTGGGAAATAGGGGGATGTACTCATTTTTAATCTCATCAAAAAATTGATATAGATTTTCCCTTACAAATCCCTGATCCCTTTTTTCCATATCATGATTTCCGTAAATAAAATAAAGCCTATTTTCTTTATAAAATTTTGATAATTTTATAAAAATCTCCCTATGTGCCTGGATTATATCTAGCATATTTCTAATTTCCCACAGCTCATCTCCATCGCCCACTTCTATATAGGTATAACCTCTGTCATAATAATAATCTAAAGCAGCCATATAGAGATTTTTATTCCTTGCAAAGTTATCGGACCATCCCCCATCCCCTCTATGACAATCGCTCATAATAATTATCTTTGAAGTATCATCAATTGGAATCACTTTAGATGATTGAAAAATCTTAGTCAAACGGTTTAAAAGTCTCATAAGGGCTCACCCCAATAATACCATTTATTTCATAATATTATTGAGGTGACAAATAGGTGAAAAATAAGTTCGCACCAAAATCCTTTAGTAGGCTAAAGGGACCCTTGCATTTTCATTCCCTTTGTATGGTAAAGTCATGATGGTTAGTAAGTTGGGGCCTGCACCACAAAAAAGAGATAGAAACTAGCCTATTGCTTATGTCATAGACTAGATCTATCTCTTGTTTTCAGATATTAATGACAGATGGCTTTTTCTGTTTCCTTATCGAAGAAATGCATCTTGTTAATATCAAAGGCAATTTCAATTCGACTATCAGGGGTGACAATAGTGTCAGAAGGGGTTCTACATATAAGCTTTTCTCCATAGCAATCGAGGTAAACGTATATCTCACTTCCCATTAGTTCTGTAATCTCTACAAGGGCCTTTGTTTTATAGTCGCTCAATTCACCAGCCTCTGGAATCTTTATATTTTCAGGACGAATTCCTGCAACTACCACCTTTCCAGCATAGGGTTTTAATTTATGAGCCTTTTCACCTGTTAAAGTGAATTGATAATTTCCACTGAAGTCAACAATGGTTTCTCCCCCTTCAACTTTAACTATTGCATCAAGGAAGTTCATCTGGGGAGCACCTATAAAGCCTGCAACAAATAAATTAGCAGGATAGTTATAAAGGTTTTGAGGGGTGTCAACCTGCTGCATAAATCCATCATTCATAACTACAATCCTATCTCCCATGGTCATGGCTTCTATTTGATCATGGGTTACATACACAAAGGTAGTCTCAAGCCTTTTATGCAATTTAATAAGTTCCGATCTCATGGCAGTACGTAATTTGGCATCAAGGTTAGAAAGGGGTTCATCTAGCAGGAATACTTGGGGATTCCTAACCATGGCCCGTCCCAAAGCAACCCTTTGCCTTTGTCCTCCTGATAGGGCTTTTGGCTTTCTATCAAGAAGATGCTCAATATCTAATATTTTGGCAACCTCAGTAACCCTTCTTTTTATTTCATCCTTGGGTACTTTTCTTAATTGTAGGCCAAAGGCCATATTCTTATAAACGGTCATGTGGGGGTATAAGGCGTAGTTTTGGAAAACCATTGCAATATCTCTATCCTTAGGATGAACATCGTTTACAAGTCGGTCTCCAATATAAAGCTCTCCCTGGGTTATCTCTTCTAGCCCAGCAATCATCCTGAGGGTTGTAGATTTACCACAGCCTGAAGGCCCCACAAGGATTACAAATTCTTTATCCTTTATTTCCAAATTTAAATCTGTAACAGCTTTTACATCACCTGGATAAACTTTACTAACATTTTTAAATGTAATACTAGCCATTGCAACCTCCCCTATACTATATCTTTAAATTTATTATCCTTTCAAACCAGACATGACAATGCCTCTAACTATATACTTTTGACAGAGTATATATATTACCAGTACCGGAATTAAAGCCAGCATAGATCCCGCCATTATAAGATCATACCTGGTAGAAAATGAATTCCTAAAGCTGGCCAGGCCTAATTGTACTGTAAACTTGGTATCCGTATTTAGATAAATTAGTGGATTCATAAAGTCGTTATATGAACCTTGGAATAGAAAAACTCCCAATGTGGCAATTATAGGTTTGGATAGGGGTAGCATAATAGTTGCCCATATCCTAAGTTTACCACAGCCATCAATAACAGCTGCCTCCTCCAGATCTACTGGAATAGTCATAAAAAACTGTCTCAATAAGAATATAGAAAAGGCAGTCCCAAAGGCTGAAGGCAATATCAGCGGCGCATATGTATCAACCAATTTGAGATTTGAAAAAAGCAAGAATCTTGGAATCATTGTAACCGCCGATGGTATCATCATAGATGAAATAAAGAGCATAAATAGAAATTTCCTAAAGGGGAATTCAATCCTTGCAAAAGCATAAGCTGCCAAGGAAGAAAATATTATATTAAATACAACTACTGGTATTGTCACCTTCATAGAATTTAAAAACATCTCAAAGAATGTTATCCTACCAGCATTGAGAACTTGCCTATAGTTTTCCCATTTCCAAACAGAAGGAAAGAACTTAGGAGGATAAGCAAATAATTCCCTCTGGCTTTTGAATGAAGATACCAACATCCAAAAGAAAGGAAGAAGGACAATAGCTGTTGCAAAAGCCAGTATTATATAGGATATTATTATGGATCTTCTAGACTGTTTCATAATTGCACTCCTCCTTATTAAATATCATACTGAACATTCTTGTTCAAGATCCTATCCTGAATTAGGGTAACTGTTAAAATAATTATAAACATAACCACTGCCATAGCACAGGCATATCCCATTTTACCATACTCAAAGGCATTGGCAAATAGATAGTAGGATACAGTGTGGGTAGAGTATCCTGGTCCACCCTTAGTCATTATAAATACCTCTGTGAAAACTTGGAATGCATCTATTACACTGGTTAGAATGACAAAATACATGGATGGCATTATAAGAGGCAGTTTTATATTTATAAATTTCCTCCAGGGTGTAATTCCATCGATAGCAGCGGCTTCATACAAAGTTTCAGGAATTCCCTGTAAAGCAGAAAGCAAGATAAGCATATTGTATCCAGAATGCTTCCATATGGACATTAGTGCAATAGAAATAAGGGAAAACCTCTTGTCGGATAGCCAGCCAACGGGAGGAATTTTGAATAGGGATAAAACATAGTTTAAAACACCAAATTCAGTATTATAAATCCAAACAAATAGCAGGGCACACACAACCATTGGCGTTATAACTGGAAGGTAAAACATTACTCTAAAAAAACCAATTCCCCTTAGGGGCATGTCCATAGCCAAAGCCACTATCAAAGAAACGGTTATGGAAGCAGGTACATATATTATAACCCATTTAGTAGTGTTCTTTAAGGATTCCAAAAATACAGGATCCTTAAATAGAGTTTTATAATTTTCTAAACCTATGAATTTGGGGGCACTTAAAATTCCCCAGTCAAAACCACTTATTATAAAAGAAGCAACAACGGGATAAATTACAAAAACACATAGGCTTATAAGGGCTGGTGCAATAAATAGATATCCTGTTAATGCCTCTTTCCTCTTAAGGCTCATGCCTTTTGTCTTCTTCTGTGAAATGTCGGTAGTGGCGCTTTTCATTCTAAACCTCCTCTATACTAGTTTAGACCATTAAATAAGCCATTATCATGGCTATGGCAAAGATAACTGAAGTATCTTTGCCATAGCCTTCAGTTATATTATTAATTTAAAACTAATCGTTAAATAGGGTTTCGTTAGCCTTCTTATCTATATTGCGGGCTGCTTCTTCGATAGTTTGAGAACCTTCAAATACAAGGGAAAGCTCTGCAGATATGATAGCATCGTACTCAGCCCATTTACCTGTAGCTAAAGCTTCAATTTGTTCCTTATCTCCAATGTATTTTGAAGTAGCTATAAAGGCTTCTGCTGGTTCTCCAAGTATATTCTTATTTGTTATTAAGTTTTCATATAGAGGTACTGATAAACCACTTGCTAGAGTATAGCTTAATCCTGTTTCACTCATTAAGAATGATAGGAAGTTAGCTGCAATCTCTTTGTTTTCAGTATGGGCACTTATAGCCACATTAGCTGTAATGAAAGGACATACTCTTGTAGTTCCTTTAGGGAATTCTACAGCTGTCCATTCAAAATCACACTCTGCCAAGAAGCTTGGAACAACCCAACGGCCAGATGGGTACATGGCAACTTGTCCAATAATAAATAGACGGTCTTCACTTTCTCCAGTTGTTCCTGGAGCAGGAGCATAACCCTTTTCTACTAGGGTAGCTGGTACTGATAATCCCTTAATAGCATTTGGATCTGATATGTTGGATTTTCCATCCTTGAACCATTCTGCATCATAATTACCCATAAAGTTTATCCAATCAGCACGATAGTTGTTTACAGCAGTACCATATTGAACTGTTCTGCCATTTTCCACTATAGTAAGCTTTTCTGCCAGCTCAATATAGTCATCCATGGTCCAATCAGATGTAGGAATTGGTATTCCCGCTTCTTCGAATAGGTCTACGTTTATGTACATTACATAGGATGTGAAATCTTTAGGAATAGCGTATTGTATACCATCTGCTTGTCCATATTCTAAAGCTCCATCAAACATACCTTCTGCAATAGCAGGATACTTTTCAAGAACATCAGTTAAATCAGCAACAAGCCCTGCATCTGAAAATTCTTTTACACGAGCTTCATTTAGCCAGAATACATCTGGTAGTGTTCCTGATGCTGCTAGAGTTTGTAGCTTTGTATAATAGTCTCCAGGAGTGTACATCTGTTCAACTTCAACACCTGGTACCAGTTCTTCATAGGCCTCAATTAAATCTGCATACATTTGGCGCTCATAATCATCGCCCCAGTGCATGAAGGTAATTTTCCCCTCAAGACCCTTTGATAGTTCATATCCATCCCATTTTAAATCAGCTGGTTTTTCACTAGCTTCCTCAGTTGATGTTTCCTCTTTAGTACTTTCACTAGGCTCTTGTGTGTCCTCAGATTTTGAACCGCCACAGCCGGATATTAGGGACAGCATTATAATAAGAACTAGAAAAATACTGATAGCTCTTTTCATAAAAATTTCCCTCCTATTATTGTTTTTACAAAGGAATATTGAATACTTGACCCTTGAAGATACAATATTGAAACCAGCACTAGGAATTTGTATCATTCAAGTTGTTCAAGTATACAATAATCGCTTTTTATGTTATGGCAAAGATATTTAAATATCTCTGCCTTAACTACAAGGATAAATTTTAACTGACAAATCCATATTATACAGCTTTACAGGTGGATGGCTATTTATAATTCCTCACATAATTGGACTATCAAATACCCTGGTTTATTATATAATAATATCAGACAACCAAAGTTCAACTTGTATAAACTTATCAGAAAATTGTCACCTTAAATTAAAATCATTATAATAAAAAAACCTTAATATGTCAATAATTTCAGACAAAAAAACAAGTATATAAATCAAAAGATGTATTTAACAATAATTAACCTAAAATACAAGTTTTTTTCATATTTTCGCTAGTATTATTGGATTTATTGTTATATAATTTATTATTATGGGATGATATGTAGGATAGTTGTATGGGATGATATGTAGGATAGTTGTACACAGATTGACAAATTCTATTTTTCCCTTTAAAGTTAAAATATGTACTTTTGTATACCATAATTTTTTAATAGAGGGGATTTTATGTTTTTTAAGAATTACTACAAACCAGGACCAGGGGTAGATAAAAACGCCCCTCCCAAAAAAGGTCTAGCCTTATATATAGATCTTTTAACCATTGATTTTTGGGGTTTTGTTGGCTTAAATATGCTGTATGTAATTTTTTGTATTCCCATAATAACCATAGGAGGAGCAACTTTAGCATATACTGAATTATGCTGTAAACTAATAAGGAAGGAGCCTGTACTCACCCTTACCGATTTTTTAATTAGTTTCAAAGAAAATTTTAAGAAGGGGATTTTTCTTAGCTTAATACTTCTATTGGTTTTATTTGACCTATTCATTATATACACCAATGCAATTGCTTATTTGGATAAGGGATTAGGTTCCCAAGAAATAGCTTTTTGGGCAATAATTAGTATATTTAGCATCATATTAACCTCCTTACTGGCCTATCTAATGCCAATGATGTCTAATTTGGATTTAAATTTTCTATTTCAACTTAAAAATGCTTTTATATTGATGATAGTAGGCGGTTTTAGGACCATTGTAGTTTCAGCCTTCAATATAGCCCTATTCATTTTGACTGTTATCTATTTCCCCCTTTCAGGGATAGTATTCTTTATACTAGGATTCTATATTTTAATTTTTACAAATTGTTTCTTTACCTGGCCTTTAATTGAAAAATATGTGGTTTTACAAGAGGAATAGCATGGAAGCAGAAACCATATGGAAAGCTTATATTACCTATGGATAATTTACTTGTAAGCATAGTATTTAATTAGATTAAAATATTTTTATTGGTAATGATTAAATACATTGAGGTGAAATACATGAGAAAAAAGGTACCAAAATATATTCAACTGGCTGAAGAGTTTAAAGAAAGGATAGCAAAGGAAGGACTGGAAAAAGGAGATAAGTTCTATACAGAACATGCCCTTTCTCAGATGTACTCTGTCAGCAGGCAGACTGTAAGGCGGGCAATCAATATTCTTGTCAACCAACAGATTCTCGAAAGCAGGCAGGGAAGTGGAACCTATGTTGCTACCCCTACCCATGTGCAGAGGCCTAAAACTAAGACCATAGGTGTAATTATAACCTATTTTGGTGAATACATATTCCCCAGCATTATAAATGGAATAGAATCGGTAATAAGCAGCAGGGGATACAAGATGCAGCTAGCCAGCACCAGGAACGATGTAGAAAATGAGGCTAGGGCATTAAAATCCATGCTTGATGCAGGAGTGGATGCCTTTATAATAGAGCCTACCAAGAGTGCCTTGCCTAATGGAAATATGTATTTATATAATGAGATCTCCAATAAAAATATACCCTTGATTTTTTTAAATTCCTATTATCCAGGAATGGATTTCCCATACATTGCCTTGGACGATGTAAAGGCAGGCTATCTGGCAACTAAGTATTTGATAGAAAATGGCCATAAAAAGATTGCCCTTTGTTTAAAATCGGATGATATGCAGGGCCACCTGCGCTATAAGGGAGCCATGGCTGCTGCCCATGATAACAATGTTACAATATCCATGAAAAATGTGATGTGGTTTACCACAGAGGATATTAAATATTTTGAGGAAGATAGGAATAGGATCCTAAGGTATATAAATAACTGTACAGCCCTTTTCTGTTATAATGATCAGATTGCCGCCAAGGTCTTAAAAATACTGCAGGAGGAAGGTTGCAATATTCCAGAGGATTATTCCATAGTAAGTATAGATGATGAAAAACAAGCTGCCCTTTGTTCTCCAGCCCTTACCACTGTAGCCCATCCTAAAAAACTTTTAGGCATTAAAATAGCCGAGTCCATATTTCACCTTCTAGCAGGTGAAAAATGTAATACCATTAAATTTGAACCTGAGTTAGTAGTTAGGGATTCAGTAAAAAGAATATTGTAAAAAGTGAGCATTTACTGGAATGGTAAATGCTTTTTTTAGTACAATTTTTTAAATTTGTACTAAAAGCTTAAAAAATGTACACCTTTTTGTATTGACTATTATATGGAATTTAATTTATAATTTTAATTACAATAAGTACATATTTAGTATTAATGTGTTCAATAAAACTTTTTATCAAACAAGTTAATTAAAAGGAGGTATTAATGTGAATTTTAAGGATATTGAAAGGCTTATAGACATGGATATAGAAAGAATCTATCTAGGCAATTTGTCCACGGTAGAAGCAGACCTTAATCTCCCTTTGAAAGGAGAAAACGGAACCATTTTCAGCTGGCAATCATCCCATGAATACCTATTATCCAATGATGGCAAGGTAAACCGTCCTCATTTTGGTGCAGGTAACAGACAAGTTACTTTAACCCTGACTGCAACAAATCAAGGCATAACAAAGACCAAGGCCTTCACGGTAAATATCCTGGAAAAAGAATATCCCTTCAAAGTAAAATCAGTCTATCCAATTACCATATACACAAAGGTGGGACAAGTCCCTGATCTTCCTGCCCACGTGGTAGTTTTTAATGATCGCAATGAAGATATAGTCATTCCCGTTAAATGGGAAGAAGTTGAAAAATCTATGGTAGAAAGGGAAGGGGAATTTGTGGTTAAAGGCCTAGTAAAGGATAAGGCTACAGCCCAAGCAAAAGTTATAGTGACCAATGATGAAAATCTATTATCCCCTAAATTAGATAAGGAAAAAGTGGTTCATTTTCGCCATATCAAGGATGTAGAATTGCTACCCCAAAGCGACTTTTATGATCAACAGCAAAGATTCCTTGAATGCCTATTAAACATTGATGATGACAGCATGTTGTATAATTTTAGATGTGCAGCTGGTCTAGATACTAAAGGAGCTAAGCCTATGACAGGCTGGGATGCCCCTGAATGTAAATTAAAGGGACACACCACAGGCCATTATCTATCCAGTCTTGCTCTGTGCTACGGAGCTACAGGAAATGAAAAAATAAAATCTAAACTCGACTATATGGTAGATGAACTTTATAAATGCCAGGAAGAAATGGCCAAATATCCTGATAAATTTGCACCTGGGTTTTTGAGCGGCTACGATGAGGAACAATTTGATCTGCTAGAAGAATACACTACATATCCCACCATCTGGGCACCCTACTATACCCTTCATAAGATTATGGCCGGCCTAAGGGACTGCTATCTAATAGCTGAAAATTCCAAAGCCCTTGAAATACTAAAGGGTATAGGGCTGTGGGTTTATAACCGCTTAAGCAAGCTTACAAAGGCCCAAAGGGATAAGATGTGGTCCTTGTATATTGCAGGTGAATATGGAGGAATTAATGAAGTTTTGGCAGATTTGTACATTATCACAGGAGATGAAAGATACCTAGAAGCAAGTAAATATTTTGATAACGATAAGCTTTACCTGCCCATGAAGATGAAAATAGATGCCCTGGGCAACCTTCATGCAAATCAGCATATCCCTCAAATTGTCGGTTGTCTAAGACAGTTCGATGCAAGCAAGGAAAAAGAAAGGTATGAAATAGCAGAAACCTTTTGGAATTTTGTAACTGAAAACCATATATATTCCATAGGGGGTACAGGGGAAACTGAAATGTTTAAACCTGCAAGGCAGATAGCTAAGTTCATATCAGAAAAGACTGCAGAAAGCTGTGCCAGCTATAATATGCTTAAATTAACAGGAATGCTTTATGAATACAACCCCGATCCCAGATACATGGATTACTATGAGCTAACAGTTACAAATCACATCCTTTCCAGTGGAGATATATCAGGACCTACAGGTGGCAGTACTTATTTTATGCCTAGCAATCCAGGGGCACAGAAAACATTTAGCATTACTGAAAATTCCTGCTGTCATGGTACAGGTTTGGAAAACCACTTTAAATACGGTAAATATATATACGCAAAATCCAAAGATTCACTTTATATCAATCTATTTATCCCAAGTAAACTTAATACAGAAGAGGCTGATATTGAACTATTAACTGATATAGATAAAACTAATTTTAATGTCACAGTTAAGATTAACCATCTTAATGGCAAAAGTATCAAGATTAGAAGGCCTTCATGGTCAGAGGATATAAAGATAAGGGTAAATGGGTCAGAAATAGAAGCAAATGCAGAAGGTGGATACTTTACCTTTGAAATAGAAAAGGGAACTATTGAATTGATATTTACTTGCAAAGGATATCTATCCAAATGTGTAGATGATGAAAAAACAGCTAGCATCTGCTGGGGACCCTATGTTTTAGCTATCTTATCAGAGGAAACTGAATTTATAAGCTTGGATATAGACGATGAAACAGTAGGAGACAGGCTATTACATGAGGGTAATTTGAAATTTACATTGGAAGACTATAAATTAATGCCCCTGAATAGAATTAATAAGGAAAAATACCATCTTTATGTTAAATTAAAATAATTGATATGGAGGTATAATATGGACGTTCGCAATTATAAATTTTGGTTTGTTGTAGGTAGTCAGACCTTATATGGACAGGAGGTATTAGATACCGTAGATGCCCGTGGCAGGGAAATGGCAGATAAGATGACTAAATCAGGCAATCTGCCCTGGCCACTAGAATATAAGGGGACTGTAAAGTCCAATGATGAAATCCTTTCAATAGTGACAGAAGCAAATACTAGCCCTGAGTGTGCAGGCCTTGTGGTATGGATGCACACCTTTAGCCCAAGTAAAATGTGGATAAATGGGCTAGTAAATTTACAAAAGCCCTATTGCCACTTTGCTACCCAATACAATCGTACAATACCAAATGAAGAAATCGATATGGACTTTATGAACCTAAATCAAGCAGCCCATGGAGATAGGGAACATGGATTTATAGCAGCTAGATTAAGAAATAGAAGAAAAATTATTGCAGGTTACTGGGAAGATGAAGATGTTCAGATCCGTTTAGGCAACTGGATGAGGAGTGCTGTAGGAGCCTGCTTTAGCAAACAGGTAAAGGTAATGAGATTTGGCGATAATATGCGGGAGGTTGCAGTAACTGAAGGGGACAAGGTGGAAGCCCAGATTAAGTTTGGTTGGCAGGTTAATACATGGCCTGTAGGGGAGCTGGTAGAGTATATAAATAAGGTCACTGCTCAAGAGGTAGATGAATTGATTAAAGAGTATGCAGAACTATATGTATTAAACACCGATGATATTGAATCGGTAAGATACCAGGCAAAATGCGAAATTGCAATTAAAAAGATGCTGGAAAGGGAAAATTGTGTAGCCTTTACCAATACCTTTGAAGACCTACATGGTATGGAACAACTACCTGGCTTGGCAACCCAAAGATTACTAGCCCAAGGGTATGGATATGGAGCTGAAGGAGACTGGAAGACAAGCGCCTTGACTGCCATAATGAAGGCAATGGCTACAGGCCTTGAAGGTGGAACAGGCTTTATGGAAGACTATACCTATGATCTAACAAAAGGCAATGAATTATCCCTAGGTGCCCATATGCTGGAAGTATGTCCTACCCTTGCAGGCCACAAACCTAGAATTGAAGTTCATCCATTGGGAATTGGAGGCAAAAACCCTCCTGCAAGGCTGGTATTTGAAGGTAAACCAGGTAAGGCTATCGTTGCTACACTAATTGATTTGGGTGGCCGCTTCCGCCTAATATGCCAAGATATAGAATGTGTTAAACCTATATATCAAATGCCTAACCTTCCTGTTGCCAGGGTTATGTGGAAACCCCTTCCTGATTTACTAACAGGAGTAGAGGCGTGGATACTAGCCGGAGGAGCCCATCATACAGTATTAAGCTATGCCTTAAATGCAGAACATATGGAAGACCTAGCAGAAATCTGGGGAATAGAGTTTGTTCACATTTCCAAGGATACAGACATTAAAAGCCTAAAAAATGAGCTATTCCTTAAGGATTTAGCCTGGAAATTACAAGTGTAGGTGATTCTTATGTATAAGGAATTAAAGAAAAGAGTATATGAAGCCAATATGCTGCTCCCCAAACATAAGCTTGTAAAGTTTACCTGGGGCAATGTTTCAGAGGTTGACAGAAATAATTCTGTAATAGGGATTAAACCTAGTGGTGTTAAATATGAAGATTTAACACCACAGGATATTGTAATAGTAGATCTTAAAACTGGAAAGGTAGTAGAAGGGGATCTAAAACCCTCTTCCGATACTGAAACCCATCTTGAAATATACAGGGCCTTTGAAAATGTGGGGGGAGTTGTCCATACTCACAGCCCCTGGGCCACAATATTTGCCCAGTTGGGAGAAGAAATACCTCCATTAGGAACTACACATGCCGATTACTTCTATGGAAATATACCTGTAACCAGGCCTATGACAAAGGATGAAATAGCTACAGAATATGAAAAAAACACCGGAAAAGTTATAGTGGAAACCTTTAAAGATATATCCTATAAGGATATTCCCGCTGTGCTGGTTTACAGCCATGGACCCTTCGTTTGGGGCAAGGATGCAGATAATGCAGTCCACAATGCAGTTGTTTTGGAAGAGCTTGCTTTTATGGCCTGGCATTGCCTTATGATGAAAAGAGATCTTAAGAAGATACAAAAAGAGCTTTTGGATAAGCACTATCTAAGGAAGCATGGGAAAAATGCCTATTATGGACAGAAATAAAGGAGGTAACCTATGTCTTATGATAATATAAGGGAAATTATCTCATCGGGAGATATAAGCTTAGGAGTGGAATTTGGCTCCACCAGAATTAAGGCAGTCCTTACTGCTCCAGGAGGAAGGGTTATAACTACAGCCAGCTATAATTGGGAAAACCAACTAATAGATGGTATATTTACATACCCTCTGGAGGAAGTATGGATAGGCCTTAGGAAATGTTATAAAGATATAGCCCAGTATGTAAAGAAGGAATATGGACTTGAAATAACAAATATTTATTCAATGGGTTTTTCCGCCATGATGCACGGGTATCTGGTATTTGATAAGGATGGGGATTTGCTGGTACCCTTTAGGACCTGGCGCAATACCATAACTGGGGAAGCTGCTGATATATTAAGTAAACTATTTAATTTCAATATTCCCCAGAGATGGAGTATAGCCCATTTATACCAAAGCATGCTAAATAAGGAAGAACATATTGATAAAATTGATTTCCTTACCACCCTGGCAGGATATGTCCATTGGAAGGTTACTGGTGAAAGGGTTATAGGTATAGGTGATGGTTCAGGCATATTCCCTATAGATGACACCACCCTAGATTATGATAAAAATATGATGGCACAATTTGAAAAATTAGCCCAAAAAGGAGGCTATACCATTTCCCTTGAAAAGATATTCCCAAGGATACTACTAGCAGGGGAATCAGGAGGAAGGCTTACTAAAGAAGGAGCCCTTTTGATAGATCCAACGGGTACCTTACAAGAGGGAGCCCTAGTATGTCCCCCAGAAGGGGATGCGGGCACTGGTATGGTGGCCACCAATACCATAAGCCCTAGAACCGGAAATATATCCGCTGGTACTTCCATTTTTGCCATGATAGTTTTGGAGAAAAACCTATCCAAATACTATACTGAAATAGATATAGTAACCACCCCTGTTGGGCATCCTGTGGCCATGGTCCACTGCAATACCTGTACATCGGATATAGATGCATGGGTTAAAGTGTTCTACGAATTTGCACGGAAAATAGACGGCAGCATAGATATATCTGATATCTATAATATACTGTATCATTCAGCTCTAGATGGAGAATACGATTGTGGAGGTCTTATATCAGTTAATTATCTGTCTGATGAACCTGTGGCTGGAATTAAAGGGGGAGTTCCATTATTTATCAGAAAGGCAGATAGTGAATTCAATCTTTCTAACTTTATGAGAACCCATATTTATTCCAGCTTCGCCACTGTTAAAATTGGATTGGATCTATTATTTGATGAACAGAACATAAAAGTGGATAGACTACTAGGCCATGGTGGACTATTTAAAATAGAAAAGATTGCCCAGCAAATGCTGGCCAGTGCCCTTGATACCCCTGTAGAGGTTACCAACACAGCAGGTGAAGGCGGAGCTTGGGGCATGGCAATTTTGGCCGAATATGCAGCCCATAAAGAAGAAAATCAATCCCTTGAAGATTACTTAAATACAAAAATATTTGTAGACACAGAATCTATAGTATGCTATCCAGATGAAGAGGAAAGGAAAGGCTTTAACAAGTTTTTTGAAAGATATAAAAGGGCTTTGAAAGTAGAAGATTTGGCAGTGGAAAAGCTATAAATACAAATAGGGAGGTAAAAATTTTGTCTACCTCCCTATTATTATCATAATATTTAAGACCAAATGAACCAAACCAGAATATATCCTACCATTACAGCTATTAGGGTAAATGGAACACTGATCTTCATAAATTCTTTGGCACTGACTTCATAGCCTTCCCTTCTCAATATTCCAATACCTGTTATATTGGCCGATGCTCCTATTGGGGTTAAATTACCACCTAAGGTTGCTCCTGCTAAAAGTCCAAAGTACAATATAGTAGGATCAACTCCCAGTTCTGCTGCAATTCCAGCAGTTACAGGCAGCATAGTTGCTACATAGGGGATATTGTCTATAAAGGCTGATAATAACACCGATGCCCAAACAATAAGAGTATATACAATAAACAAATTATCTTTACTAGCCCTCACAAATAGTTTGCTGATATCCTTTACCACCCCTGCTTCAGTAATACCTCCAATTACAACAAATAGTCCTACCAATAAAAGGACGGTAAAATAATCTATCTCCTTTAAAGCATTTATAAAGCTATTAAAGCTTTTTGTCACCAGCATACTTCTTATAGAGCCGATAATAAAGAGGCTAACACAAATTATCCCATTAATATACTTTTCTATTGGAGCTGGTATGTTTGGAATTAATGAAGCTACAATCAATAGAATTACCATCCCAATAAGTAATATGGTGGGAAAGTAATCCTTTACCTCTGTTCTTTCCATGGAGGTTACTGGCTCTTTATATCTCCTGAATAAAACCATTAAAACAAGGGTTGATGCAAGAGCTGCAGCTTGAACTACCCAGAACATGCCAACTTTACCCCTATAGATGAAGAAATCCAAAAAATTTAGGTTTGCATGCCCTCCTAAAAGGATGGATGTGGTATCCCCTACCAGGGTTGCAGCCCCTTGAAGGTTAGATGAAATTGATATGGCAATTATACTGGGTACTGGGGAGGCTTTAAGCTTTTTAGATATATTTAAGGCTACAGGGGCTACCATGAGAACTGTAGCCACATTATCTATAAATGCAGAAATGATACCAGCAAAAAGTGCTAATGAAATAATAGCCCATTTAACATTTGGGGTTTTTTCAATAATAATATCTGCTAGTAATGATGGCATTTTAGATTCAATGAAAAAAAGAAACTATTCCCATAGTTCCAGTAATCATTAAAATAACATTCCAATCTATAGTAACCATAAGCTCACTTAAAGGCAAAATTCCCAGTATAACAAAAATTGCAGCCGATGCCAGAGCTATGTAAGTCCTAATCTTCGGAAAAGCCAAAAGGCATACATAAGTTAAAATAAATAATATTAATGCAAGAGTCTTCATAGGTTTCATCCTTTATACTTAGCAAATTTATCCAATCTTTTTTTATAAATACAATTCTCTTTTAGCAAACTATCTTTTTTATGATGGGATAATTATTCCTTTCTGTTGGCCGTTTACCAATTCCAAATCTTTTATTTAATATGACACAGATATATTATAGCATGTGAAAAAGATAAGCAAAATATTAAAATAGTATATGGCACATAAGGTTTATCCCTATGTGCCATTTTTTTATTACATCCTAAATTTCTATTATTATTCAAAGCAAATATTAGCACTGGTCTTGTGCAATAGCACTTAAATCAGGTTTAACTACTCTCATTGTATCAAATTTTCCCTCGAAGTCACGGCCCTCTACTTTCATAATATATTCATGGACATCTGAGGTTGGCTTGTCACAGAATGTCACTGTAAATGGCTGACTCATTTCTACCTCTAGTTCATCAATTCTATTCTCAACATCAATTTCATATAAATATCTCCAGCTTTGAACTATTTCTTTTTCTCCATTGGTAACCCTTATTAATTTAAATAATAGATCAACCTCTACTTCATGTTCAGCGCCCCTATCATCTTCTACTTCAAAATTAATAATACTTGAAAATTCTAGTTTAACCACAGGCTTTTTTAGACAACTAACATCTATTCTCAAGCGGTCCAAAACAAACTCTTGTCCTCTTAGTACTTTATTATCTTCAATCTCGAAAAATGCATCTGATGGTCTAAGGCCACATTCTAAAATTACTTCTCTATGCTTATGGCATTTATCTTTGTGTTTTGAACCTTTGTCTTTAAATTCAACTTCTATATTATCCTTAAATTCAGGATAATGCATATCCCTTACATGGTTCATGAAATTACCTCCCTGCTATAATATTGAGATCTTTTTTTCCCAATACATAGTATGAGGCTTATCCAAACTATGTTAATAAAAACTTGTACAATAAAAAACCAATAGGCCTATTATAGTAAGCCTATTGGTTTTTTATTTATTTTAAAACCTTTTAATACCCCTTAAATCAAAAAATACATTCCTTTCCTTAAAGGGAGTGGGATTAGTATATTGCAATCTTACCTTGTCAAAATCACTTATTTTTTTGGAATGAAAATATGGCTTATTAAACTTTAGTCTTTCATCCCTTAGCCAATGGGGAACCTCCATGTCATGTAATTGAAGATAGTAATCTATCAAAGCTGATACTTTAGTTAAATAAACTATCTCTTTTTCATCACATTCCTCTAAATCTAGCGGATCATATAGGCTATTTATAAAATCCATATCCTTAGATTTTAATAACTCTAACAATTGATTTATACTTGTATCTTCATCTGGATATTCATACAAATCCCTCAAGTATTTATTGCTAATCATAACCCGAATCCTCCCTAGATATTTTATGAAATTTATTTGTATTTCTACTAAGAGGGTCAGGGGTATATAAACTGAAATTGTATCTAATAATTCCTTTTTAAATAGCCTATAAAATCTATTATTTCATGTATTTGCCTCTATAATATTTGTTTAGCAGTGCTCATCTTATCATTACCCCTTAAATAACATTGTATACATTTATTATATCATATCATTTTTATACATAATATTAATTTACAAATTCACAATTTACAATTAAAAATTTGCGACCCTTAGGTCGCAAAACTATTTATGATAGGGTTCTCCGTATCAACTCTACTTGTAAAATTAATATTAATTTTTATCATAAAAATAACAGGATACTCTCCTGTTATTTTATTAACTCATCAATTTTATTCTTAACCTGGTTCATAACATGGCTAGTAACTTTTCCAAATTTCTTAACAACAATATTTTGAGATAAAGTATATATTTTATCAACCCTTATACATGAGTCTACTTTCAAATTTCCTTCCACTAAATCATTATTTGTAATTAATATACTATA
>JAAYEM010000068.1 GCA_012728725.1 Tissierellia bacterium
ATAAATTATTCTTCTAGTTTCTTAATTTTAATATTTTTTATCCACATCCATATCGTATTTTAAAGCCTTTCAAACATACTTTCAAGGATAGACTAATCTTTTATAAAATACCTTCATTCTATAACTTTTCAACAATTATATTTCTATTTTTTAGATAGGACTTGATTACTAATTTTAGACAAGTTTGATTTATTTAATGAAATAAGTAAACTCAGTGAGGTAAACCCTACTTGTAAAGGTAAGAGGAACATAGCCTTTGTCTTGGCTAACATGCTTAATAATCAAAAAAATTTAGACAATTATATTAAACTGGAATATAATAAAGTTGGTACAACATATTCGATAGCATTAAAGTGGTGGGGGGATTCAATGGTCAATATCAAAAATGCTCTCAACCTTTACAATTATTTTGATAGTGTTATTATCACAGATGATAAGGGTATAATTCAGTATTATGTGAATATGAGAACTGATATATTTGATCTAAAAAGAGATGATATTATTGGAAAATCAATTCTAGAAATTCATCCCTATTTGACCGAGGATACTAGCAGTATAATGAGGGTTTTAAAGGATGGAAAACCCATATATGATCAAATAGAATACCTTACTACTGAACATGGGCAGAAGGTAACAAATATATTTAGCACTCTACCCATTGTCCATAAGGGAAAGATAGTGGGGGCTATTGATTTAGCCAGATGTATAGAAGAACATGAGCGACAAAGCATAACACTAGCTGCTAAGGGCTCAGAAAGTACGGGACTTTATAGTATTGATGATATTATAACCAGGTCCCAGGCTATGAAGGCTGTTAAAGCAAAGATAATGAAGGTCGCCAACACTGATTCTCCCGTTCTTATATATGGAGAAACGGGAACTGGGAAAGAGTTAGTTGCCCAAGCCTTACATACCTATAGTTATAGAAGCGGGAAAAAATTTATAGCACAGAATTGTGCTGCTATACCCCATACTATGCTAGAAAGTATATTATTTGGAAGTGTTAAAGGGAGTTATACTGGAGCAGCAAACAGGAGAGGGCTGTTTGAAGTGGCCGATGGAGGAACTTTGTTTTTAGATGAGATTAATTCAATGGATTTAAATATGCAGTCCAAATTGCTAAGGGTTATAGAGGACAAAAATGTAACTAGGATTGGTGGCACAGAACCAATACCTATAGATGTAAGGATAATCACAGCCCTAAATGAACCACCATTAAAGTGTTTAGAGAATAATACCCTTAGGGAAGATCTATTTTTTAGGATAAGTGTGGTACAAATAGATATACCTCCATTGAGGGAAAGGGTAGAAGATATATTGTATCTAACTGAATATTTTATTTCCATGTATAATCAAAAAATGAATAAAAGTGTTGAAGGATTAAGTGAGCAAGTTAGGGACATATTTTTAGATTATGATTGGCCCGGGAATGTAAGGGAATTAAAAAATGTTATTGAGGGTGCCTTTAACATAATAGGTTCTAGATATATACAATTAAAGGACTTGCCCCCCTATTTAGTAGAAGGGGCACATAAGAATATGGCTAAAGTTAATACTGATGATGAAGATTTATCCTTATATGAGAGGGTGAGTAGATACGAAAAGCAGTTGATAATGAAAACATTAAATTCCACATCTACCCTTGCTGAGGCAGCAAAAAAACTAAAGATTTCCAAGCAAGCATTAAATTATAAATTGAAAAAGTATAGGTTAAAATAAAATATATTAATAAATAGGGGCAAAAAATTTTTACTTAGGTAAAATTTTTTTGCCCCTATTTATTTGATTATGGTAATAATTGTAAAAATATTTTTACAATAAACAATTCTTATAACCGACAAAGGCCGAAAAATAGCCAAAGTTTTTCTGGTACAGTAATTGCAATAGCCAGTAGTGGGGTTGATTATAAAAAATAAAAGGGGGAGTGACTATGGACCATTATGGTATTTTGAGTTTGATACCACCCATCGTTACAATTGTACTAGCTCTTATAACAAAACAGACTCTACTATCATTATTTATAGGCGTATGGGTAGGAGCTACCATTATAAGTGGATTTAATCCACTGGTAGGATTTACAAAAATAGTCTCGGATTATATGATTCCTTCGGTAGGGGATTCATATAATGCCGGTCTACTGGTTTTAGTGACACTGGCAGGAGGATTTGTCTATATGCTGAGAAGGACAGGGGCCGCTGAATCTTTCGCTAAGGTGGCAACTAAGAAGATCGATAATGCTAAAAAAGCTCAAATTGTAACTTGGTTTTCTGCATTTATATTTTCCTATACTGAGCCTTGTCTAATACTAGGTACCATTATGAGACCGGTCACAGATGCAGTAAGGGTTTCAAGGGCTAAACTTTCCTATATACTTGACTCCATGGGATGTAATCTTGCATCATTTTCCCCAATAAGCAGTTATGGTCCTTTTATAACAGGCTTAATAGCTACCCAGTTGGCTGCCGCCTCTATAACAGCAAATGAATGGGGAATATATTTTAGGATGTTTCCCTTCAATTTATATGGTATTTTTGCTATGCTAACTGTCTTAATAGTTGCAATTACTGGCATGGACTTTGGGCCTATGTATTTAGAGGAGAAAAGGGCCAGGGAAACAGGTAAGCTATTACCAGATGGTGCTCAGCCAATTATTGCCGAATCTAAGGTAGTCATTCCAAAAGATTATAACCTAACACTCAAAAATTTTGTTATTCCTATGGCATCCTTATTCATTTGTATTTTTGCAACTATATTTTGGACTGGGGATATTGGAACAAATGGATTTAGGGGTGCATTTGTTAATGCCAATATAACTTTAGCAATTTGTATGGGATTTTTGGGGGGAGGAATTGCCGCTGCATTGGTTGGAATATTTACTGGATTATTTAATTTTGTAGAAGCTTTTAACGGGTATGTTAAAGGGATGGAAGAGTTGATTATGGTTCCTTTTATACTAGTGTTAGCCTGGTCCATGGGTGGTATCACTGGAGATATGGGAGTAGGTAGTTACTTATCGGAGATAGTTCAAAATTATCTTGTTGGTGGTATGGTCCCAGCTTTAATATTCTTATTTGGAGCCTTGATTTCATTTGCTACAGGAAGTTCCTGGGGAGTTTGGGCTATTATGATGCCTATAGCTATACCTATGGCTATAGCCTTTGACATACCTATACCATATGTAGTTGGAGCGGTAATAGGTGGAGGTTTATTTGGCGACCAATGTTCACCTATTTCAGATACCACAATCATGTCCTCTACTGGGGCCGCTTGTGATCATATTGTTCATGTTTCAACTCAATTAGTGTATGGGGTTACTGTGGGAATATCTGCCTTCCTAGGCTTTTTGTTCGGAGGGTTAACAGGACAGTACTATTTAAGCATTATTGTTACTGCTGTTGTTTTAGCTGTATTATTGGTAGTTTTGAATAAGTATACAAAAGGAAAACACAAAGAATCAAAGGTAACAGCATAATAAGGGGGGATGTGTTGTGAAGAAGGTAGATATGATAGTTAAGGCTCCCCATTTTTATACCATGGAGGGAGAAGGAGTAGGTTATAAGTCAGGGGTTGCCATGGTTATAAATGGTGGCAAGATTGTGGCTATAGAGGATGAAAGCATTATTGATAAAGAGTATGTGGGAGAAGAGCAATTGGAACTAAATCATCATGCAATTTTTCCTGGATTTATAGATGGCCATATGCATACTGGATTAGCTATTATGCGAGGATTGGCCCAGGATACTAACAATTGGATGATGTATGGATTACAACCTTTTGATAATGCAGTAACAAGGGAGGAGAAGCTTGCAGGAAGCAGGCTGGCTATAATAGAAGCAATTAAAGCTGGAACTACTACCTTTGGTGACTATGAAAGAGATATGGACCCTGTGTGTGAATTCATATATAAAGTAGGTGTGAGGGGAAATATTGCTAGCACCATAAGGGAGGCCAAAAGAAGGGTATATAAACCCGGGGAGCTGTATGAGTTTGATGAAAATTTGGGGGAAAAGTCATTTAAAGACAACCTAGAGCTATATGATAAATGGCATAATAGGGGAGATGGGAGAATCAAAATATTATTTGGACCCCAAGGAGCAGATTTCTTAGGAAAAGAGCTTTTACTAAAGGTTCAAAGGGCTGCTAAGGAGAGGAATACTAAAATCCACATGCATGTACAACAAGGGGACAGGGAGACCTACCAAATAGTGAAACGATACAACAAAAGGCCAATTGAATGGCTAAAAGAAATAGGCTATTTGGATGAGACTTTAATTGCTGTACATTTGACTGATGCCAATGATGATGAAGCTAAGGTAGTAGCCAATAGTGGGGCTTCAATGATTTTATGTCCTGGCTCTATAGGTATTATTGATGGGATCGTTCCCCCTTCCTATGCCTTCCAAGAGGCAGGTGGAAATGTAGCCTTAGGTTCCGACCAGGCACCAGGCAACAATTGTCACAACATAATAAATGAAATGAAGTTGGTTGCACTATTTAATAAGATTAAATATCAAAATCCAGAAGTTATGCCTGCTTGGCGTGCCCTTAGGATGGCTACAATTGAGGGGGCTAAGGCTGTAGGCTTAGGTGATTTGGTTGGTTCACTAGAAGTTGGCAAAAGGGCAGACTTTATAGCCATAGATCTAAAAAAACCAACTATGCTACCTGTATATACAAAACCTATGAGGAATATTGTTCCTAACCTGGTCTACAGTGCAAGAGGAGATGAAGTAGCACTGTCGGTGGTTGATGGTAGAATAATATATAAAGATGGGAAAATTTTAGCCATAGATGAAGAAGAATATCTGGCAGAGCTTGAACAATATCCTGATG
The DNA here is from genome assembly GCA_012728725.1 of Tissierellia bacterium. Classification (GTDB taxonomy): domain Bacteria; phylum Bacillota; class Clostridia; order Tissierellales; family Tepidimicrobiaceae; genus JAAYEM01. The sequence goes on from JAAYEM010000068.1 coordinate 4,834, forward strand.
GCTTAGGGGAGAGGGCCTCTAAAGAGTTCTTTGAAATAAATGGAACCAATGCTCAATTTATGAGGGAAAATAAATTATAATACTACTAAGAGGACATGGTGTTATTGTGACTAGCCTTGTCCTCTTTCCAATTTATATAATATAGATATGGGACAAAATTTCAAGGATGTGGTGAAATGATATACCTAATTTTATCAATATTATGTAGTGTATTGATTACTATTATATTTAAAGCTGTTGAGCATAGGGAAAATAACTTATATGCAATTATTAGCACCAATTATGCCTCTGCTGTTCTCATTAGCCTAGCAATTTCTATATACGAGGGGACATATAGGCTTATTAATATTAATAATTTACATATATTTATAGGAGAAATGGATTATGTGTTTAAAAGTATGGGAGTGTTTTCAACTAGAGCATCTGCTATTTGGGCTTTGCTTGTTGGGCTAATATTTGGACCAATTTTCTGTTTTGCCTTTTTTAAATACCAGAAAGGAATAGTTGAAAGTGGTATGAGTATAGCTAATACATTCATGAAAATAAGCGTAATAATACCTATGCTTGTATCTATGATAGCTTGGGGGGAATATCCATCTATAGTGCAATCTTTAGGTATCATTCTATGTGTTGCTTCAATAATCATATTTAATATGGATATAAGGGACTTTACCAGAATTGATCTTAACAAGAATTTAATATTGCTTACATTTTTTGGTGGAGCAGCTCAGTTTACAGCTAAACTATATCAAAAGTAATGTCCCTACTGACACCAAGTAAATATTGTGCAGGCACTAATACTAACTATGGCATCATTGATATGAAATGCAGGGCATGAAAAATGAAATGCAGGAAGGCTTCAGAGAAGTGAATCAGAAAATAGTTAGGCTTGAAAATAAAGTGGACATAAATCATAAAGCTTTATATGATGGCTATAAGCAGACCTACCAAAAACTGACTGTACTTGAAGAAAAGATTACTGAAATAGATAGAAAGGTTGAAAGACATGATGTTGAGATAAGGGTAATTAGAGGTGCAGAAATAGCAAAAGTAATATAGATTAGCCTACAAAGGAAGATTAGATACGCACATTCCCTAGATTTTAATTCAATCAAGTGAATGTGCTTTTGTTTTATATTGATGTGTAAGATTAGCTGATAAAGGATTGTATTAGATGCAGGGGGGAAGTCTACTATCATTGTATGTTTTGACCTATAAAGGTTCAGGCCTAGGTATGGCTATGGGAAAGAAATAATTGAAGTCCATAGGGGACATATAGAGCTATAAAGTGCCTTAGGTGTGGGGACTAAGGAAAAGGGTAATCTTTTGATTGGAAGTTTATCTTGACATGGAAATTCCAATATGATACCTTCAATGTATTAAAGGTTTAAAATAAATTAAAGGAGATTGTGAATATGGATAAAAGTAGAGTATTGGCAACGGTAAATGGGAAGGAAATAACCGACAGGGATGTGTTTAATCTATTGAATCAGTTGGCACCGCAGACAGCAGCCCAGTTTAGAAGTCCAGAAGGGATAAAACAGTTGGCAGATGAGTTGGTACACCAGGAACTTTTATACTTGGATGCTATTGAAAAGGGATTTGACAAGGAAGAGGAATTTTTGCTTGAGTTGGAAAGGGTTAAGGCTAATGTATTAAAGCAATACGCTATCAATAAACTATTTTCAGAGATTGTGGTTACTGAAGAGGAGATAGAGAGATTTTATGAGGAAAATAAGGAATATTTTACAAATCCAGAAGCAGTTAGGGCCAGTCATATACTGGTAGAGGATGAGAAGCAGGCAGAAGATATACTTAAGGAAATAGAGGAAGGTTTGTCCTTTGAGGAAGCTGCTGAGAAGTATTCCAGCTGCCCATCTAAATCTAATGGGGGAGATCTAGGAGAATTTACAAGGGGCAAGATGGTTCCAGAATTTGAAGAGGCAGCCTTTTCTATGGAAGAAGGGGAAATAAGCCAGCCGGTTAAAACCCAATTTGGATACCATATAATTAAACTAATCTCTAAAAAGGAAGCCTCCATCAAGTCCCTTGAGGAGGTAAAAGGCCAAATTAACCAGCATTTAATTACCATGAAACAAGAGGAGAAGTATTCAGAAAAAGCTGAAGAGTTGAAGGGAAAATATGAGGTAAAAACCTATTATTAATGGTACCAGGTCCCAACTTACTAACTTATGGCACAATAGCATAGTATACCGCCTAGCTATTAGTAGGCTTTGCAATGAAAACACCCACAGGTAGATATACCTGTGGTTTTTTATGGCCCAATCCGAAAAATTACTTATTATCTGGTATGGGGACATAATCATTCCTCTGAGCCAAAGATGTCATGGAAAGTAGCTATTTTCCCCCTGTTGCAATTGCATCTCCTTCCTCTAGTTTATTGGTAATAGCCTTTTTAATTTTTTGGCTTTGTATTTCCAACTGTTTTATCAATTCATTGCCAGCATACCCTTATGCAACTAATCTTTTAGAATTTAAAGGGAAAATTCCCTAGTTGCCTATGCACAGGACCAATACAATAGAATTTTGTATTCTTTTAGTTATTATTTAGGTTTTACAGGAGGTTTAGGTCTTCATTAGAAACTTCCAGCAAGGATTCACAATATCCAAAAAATATCACTAATTCTATGGATAATTAATAAAAGTTATAATATACTTGGTCTAAGGGGGGATAATATGGAAAATATAAAATTTAAATCATTGTTTTTAGTACTGCTATTGACATTATTGATAATAGGCATACCAGGTAGTGGATTTGCAGAAGAAAGTAGTGATGAGACTGTTGAAAGGATCAAGGCCTTATTTGATATAGGGGATGATTACGAATACTTTGATAAGTATGAGTATGAGGATTACAATGGAAGATGGATTACCAGCCTGTCCTGGGGAGGAAGCAGCAAAAGTATCAGTGTAGGTTTGGATGAAGAGGGAAATATAATAGGTTATTGGAAGAGTGATCATAGTTATGATGAAAGGCCCACCATCTATAAATTCCCTAAAATAAGCAGGGAAGATGGGGAAAAAATTGCCAAGGATTTTATAATGAGGCTATACCCAGGTATATTGGATGAGGTAAAAGCTCAAAAGGAGGATTCCTACAATACATACTTAAAGGAAAGCCTAATAGTGTATGATTATAATTATATTAGGATGGTAAATGGCCTGGAATATGCTGAGAATTATGTTTATGTAAGTGTGGATACCCAAACTGGGGAAGTGACTAATTTTAATATCACTTGGGACCAGGATTTTGAATTCCCAGATACAGAGGGCATTATATGGGAAGAGGAAGCCAGGGGGATATACAAGGACAATATGGAACTAGATTTGATGTACAGACCAAGGGATAAGGAGGCCTACCTGGGCTACGGTATTAAAAATACGGAAAAGACGGTAGATGCCAAAACAGGGGATATGGTTACCACTTCCTATAGGTCTGCCTATGTAGTAGGGCCTACCTATTATGAGTTTATGGAGAATATCTCTAGTGAAGAGGAAAATAGGCTGATTGGAGAAAGTAAGATAATAAGTAGGCAGGAAGCCAGCAAAAGAATCCTAGATACCTTTAAACTAGGGGAAGAGTATGAAATACAGAATCACAGGCTGAAGGCAGATAGGGAGAAGGATATATATTTATGGGAAATAATGGTGGTTAAGAGGGTTGAAAATGGTAGTTATGGAGTTAGTGGATTGGTGGATGCAAAAACCGGGGACATAATAGACTATTATGAACCGGGATTTGCAGAGGATGCAATAGGGGAGTCCCAGTACAGCCAGGAGGAGCTTTTGGAAAAGGCAGAGGAGCTTATAAAGAGGGTTAACCCCAGGAAGTATGAAGAAGTAGAGTATATGGAAGATGGGCTAGGCTCTACCTATAGTGATGAGTACAAATTATCCTATTTCCAATTTGCCAGGAAGATAAATGGAATCCAGGTTGCCAATGAAGGCTTTAGGGTGGTTTTAAGCAATGTTACCGGTAAAGTAATGTCCTACAATCATAACTGGAGTGATTTGGAGTTTGAATCTCCCGACAATATAATAGATGAGAATAGGGCTAAGGAGATACTATTGGAGGATAGGAAGTTAAGCCTAGAGTATCAAAGGGAAAAGGAAGATAATAAGGATATCAGGCTGGTATATGATTTTAAGGATAAGCAGCTAATAGTAGATGCTAAGAAGGCTCAGCTTATAGACAGTAGGGAAGGTCCGCTGGAGACAAGGGGGATGCAGGAGTATAAGGATATTGAGAAGAGTTATGCTAGAGATTATATAAAGGAATTACAAAAGTATATATACCTCTTTGAGGGAGATGAATTTAAACCAAAGGAAGTAGTTAACCAGAAGGAGTTTTTCCAACTACTGGCCCAGACCAGGGACATATACTATGGATTTGAGAATATAGATTATTTGTATGAAAGGTTTGTACATGATGGGATTGTAAGGGAGGAAGAAATAGATAAAGATGCCATATTAACCAGGGAGGAGGCTGTAAAGTATATAATAAGAGCCTTTGGCCATGAACCCTTGGAAGGTTTAGGGCATATATATAGGATAGAGTTTGAGGATGGAGATGACATATCACCTAATCTAAGGGGCCATGTGGCCATTGCTAGGGGTTTGGGCATTATAAGTGGAGGCAAAAACTTTAGACCCAAGGACAATTTGACCAGGGAAGAGGCGGTTACTTTAATATATAATATATTGAATAGGCATTGGTAAGCCCCTAAGTATTGGTACTGTAAATATTGGGACTTGTACTAACTTGTAAACTTATTACTAAATCCAAAAGCCACACCCTTACGGCACTCCCCAAATATTGGAACTCGGTTCTAAATATTGGTGCCGGGTTCCAACTTACTAACTTGTTGCCCATTTTAGTACTAGGCCCCGACTAATACAAATATTTGAACCCATTTGACCTGCAATAGAATTGTAAATGTATACCTCATAGGTAGAAATACTCGTGGGGTATTTTTGTGCCAAAGTATAAAGTAGTGATTAACAAAATATTTGAAATAATTCTTGCATCACTTTGTGAAAACATTAAAATTATGATTTTATTAGAGTTTATTTTATAATTGCTATCATATGGTATAATATAGATAAGAAAAGAAATAATCGAGATACATATCTAATAGAGTTACATATAGATATTTTTGTAATATTGGGACTGTGTTATGTAAAGCAAAATAAAAGATGTTAATCATATTATTTATCTTGCCCAGGGAATAATAATTTAAAGATGTCAGCTGCACTCAAGTTAATGTATATGTTTGAATGAGGGGAGTGAGAATCCTATGGAATTTGTAAGGGTTATAAAAGATAGTGAAGAATTGGCAAAAATTATAGATATACCCCAAGGATTAAGAAATAGAAAAGTGGAAGTTATCATACTACCTTATCAAGAGGAAGAATATAATAAAACTAAAAAGAAAAGCTTAAGAGGAGCTTTATCCAAATATAAGAATGAAAAATTACAAGACCGAGAATCTGAAGCTTGGTCTAGAGCAGTGGTGGAAAAGTATGAAAGTAGTTGATGCAAATATTATTTTAAGGTATCTCCTAAATGATCATGAGGAATTATCGGATACAGCTACAACAATTATTGAAAATAATGAGGTTTTAATACCAAATGAAATAATTGCAGAAGTAGTGTATGTTCTTGAAAAAGTGTATAAAGTAAAAAATGATGATATATGTAATACTCTCCTAGAACTATTAAAGTATGAAAATATAGTTGTAAGTGATAAAGAATTGATAGAAGAAGCTCTTCTATTATATAGCAGAAAGCGTTTAGATTTTGTGGATACACTATTATATGCCTATGGTAAGGTAAAGGGATATACGGTTTATACTTTTGATAAGAAGCTAGCTTTGCTACTTGAAGGATAGTTTAAAGTGAAAATAGGATTGGATCTCGGCATTTGACGACTATAAGCAGACTAAAAAAACAGACTGTTCTCAATAAGCGATTACTGAAATAGATAAGAAGGTTGAAACACAAGATGTTGATATAAGGGTAACCAAAGGATTAAAATAAGGCTAATAAATATCCAGCAACAACATATAATCATTATGATTATAAGGAATCAATCCATAGGGATTGGTTCTTTTTTATGTCCCTATGTGGGGAAGGGCTTATTAAGCAGGCCATAAGTTAGTAGGTTGGAACCTGGCACCAAAAACCCCAATGGAGGATTCCTCCATTGGGGTTTAGTTTATTTTTGATTTACTATATTTTTAAATTTTTCTAAGCTGGTCAAGGGAGAGATGGTGAATCTGGGGAGTTCATATTTGGGAGAGTTAACTGTTACATAGCCAGATTTGATTGTAAAGGCTAGGGCATGTCCAGTTTCTTTTAATGCTTCAATTACCGTACCGTTGTAAGCTCCAAAGGGATAGGCAAAATATCTTGTATTTAGTTCTTCTTTTATGCTCGTAAAATCCTCGAGCATCTCTTCCTTGGTCAAGGTCAGTAATGCAGCCCTATTATCTATCCGGTGGTGTTTATCATAGGTATGGCTCTGAAAATCGAATACATCAGAGGTCTTGTTCATATCCTCATAGCTTAAACCTCTAAGGGTGCCAGTTTTAAGATTATGGTCCTTGGAGGCGTTTTTGGCCTTATTTCCTACTACAAATATTGTGGCCTTAAAGCCATATTTCTTAAGGATGGGATAGGCGTATTCAATGTTGCTGTAATAGCCATCATCAAAAGTTATGACCACCGTTTTTTTAGGCAAGGGGATTTCCTTATTTAAGAATCTTTCCAATTCCTCTAAAGTTGCAGTGTAGAATCCATTATCATGTAGGTATTTCATCTGCTCTTTAAACATGTCCACTGAAATGACTGCGCTGTTATTCTTAAAAGGGCTTTCTTTTAAATTGCCATTGTACAGGTGGTGGTACATTAATACGGGAATCTTTTCTCCAATTCCCTGTTCTGCTACTTTTGATATCCTCCTGTTTTCTTTTTTTAGTTTTACAATTTCCTCTTCCAACCGGCTTATGTTTTCCTTTAATGCTGCTAATATTTGGTTGAATTCCTCTTCCTTAGAGGGGGCTTGGCTTTCTTCTCCTTCTTCTACGGCTTCTTCTTTTGCTAGTTTTTCCACTGGGGCCTTATTTTCCTTAAGCCTCTTTTCCTCTGCCTTGTCTTCCTCCAATATTTCTTCTTTTGTTGTTTTATTAGGCATTTTCTCCCCAAAGGCTACACTAGGAAGGCCGGCAACAAATATGGATAATATCAATAATAGCAGTAAGATCCTTTTATGTACTTTTATCCTCCCATTTTTCATACATTTAGCAATATGTATTGCCTTCACCTCCGGTATTATATAGTCATATAGGTCTAATTATAGCATGGATGATGGTAAAAATCTACAAAAGAAAGCAAATGTTGGTGCTGGCTACTAACTTGCTAACTTATTTCCATTATTGACCGGAGTCATACATATTAGCCTAGGGAAGGTGTATTTATAGGTGGGGATGGGAAACTTATTAATCAGCTCATAATGACTCCACAAATTGGAAGCCTTTTTTCATGTAACAATACTGTAATTTCCTTGTAATCCTGCCAAAACAATTGTATATTATAATAGTTATGCTGGATTTATATAGATACAATATTGTAGTTAATAGTAGATTAAGCATAAGGGGGAGTTTAATGATTAAAAGATGGGTCAAAGGAATTTTGACAATTTTAGCAATGTCTATAATTATATTACCTAGTAATATTAACTCCCATGCCTTTGGATTGGATATAGTAGACCATTGGGCTAAGGAGCATATAATATATCTTGCTGATAAGGGATTCATAAAGGGGTACCCAGATGGGAGTTTTAAGCCTGAGGAGAGCATTACCAGGGCTGAATTTTTGACCATGGTAAACAATACCTTTGGATATAGGGAGGAAGCTCATATATCCTTTAAGGATGTGGAGGAAGGCTCCTGGTATTATAAGGAGATAAGAAAGGCAGCAAAGGCTGGATATATAAGGGGCTATGGGGATGGTACCATGAAGCCTGAAAATCCTATTAGCAGGCAAGAGGTGGCAAGTATAGTAGCTGCCCTTTGTGGGCTAGAAAAGGAGGTATCCAATTCAGCCTATGACTTTAACGATTGGCAGGAGATAGGAGGATGGGCCATAAACTATGTAGGGATATTGAAGGATAAAGGCTATGTGCTAGGCTATGAGGATAATACCTTTAGGCCTAAAAGCCATATTAAAAGGGGAGAGGCGGCTAAGCTGATTGCAGAAATAGATAGAAAAATGGACAAGCCTGAGGAAGAAATGACCAAGGTGGAGGAATTTATAAGTTTGGTGGAAGAATTGCCCCATGCCAATGCTATTATCCAGATTATAGCCCAGGATAAGGTAAAGCTTGATAGGGCAAGGCAGATTTATAACCAATTGAAGGATGAAGAGAAGGATGGGATTCCAAGTAAAATTGTATCTAAGTTTTTGGAAGTAGAATCTAAGATTGAGTCTCTGAAAACCCCCTTAATATCTCCTACTAAGACTACTGTGGAGCAGGCCCAAGCTTGGGCTAGGAGTAAGGGTGCCCACCAAAGGTTTATAGATATTGCCCCAGTATACTGGGAGTATGGAGAATTGACTGGCATAAATCCAGAAATATTGTACGCTCAGGCGGCAAAGGAAACCAATTATGGAAGATATACCGGTGCTGTGTTGCCGGAGATGAATAATTGGGCAGGAATAAAGGCATGGCCTAATTTAGGTTTCATGCTGGCTTTTTTGCAAAAGTAGCAAGTTGGGACCAGGTTGGGATATTTGCTGGGTTTTAAGCTAGCCCCAATATTTCCATGAACAATTAGATATGAAGCTACATAAACTGGGTATATA